>DAIRDY010000024.1:6349-11029 GCA_036795935.1 Moraxellaceae bacterium
TTACTCAGCAGGCGGTCAGGCCTCGACCCAGACCGGCGTGTCGGCACGCAAGGCGATCACGCTGACGCTCTCGGCGATGACGACATCGGCAAAGCGGCCGATCAGTCCGCTGTCCGGCCAGGGGAAATGCACCAGCCGGTTGGTTTCGGTCAGGCCGATGAGGTGGCCCTCGAAACGTTCGGAAATGCGATCCACCAGCACGCGCTGGCGACTCCCGACCAGGGCCTCGGTATTGCGCACGGTATGTGCGGTGATGCGGTCCTTGAGGATTTGCAGGCGCGCCTTCTTCACCTCTTCCGGCGTGTCGTCCGGCAGCTCGGCGGCTGGCGTGCCCGGCCGCTTCGAGTAGATGAAGCTGTAGGAGTGGTCGAAATCCACTTCCGCAATGAAGTCCATGGTTTCCTCGAAATCGGCATCGGTCTCGCCGGGGAAGCCGATGATGAAATCCGAGGAAATGTAGATGTCCGGGCGCACGGCGCGCAGCTTGCGGATGCGCTCGAGATAGTCGGCGCGCGTGTGGTTGCGCTTCATCGCGGCCAGCACCGCGTTGGCGCCGGACTGCACCGGCAGGTGCAGGTGCGACACCAGCTTGGGCGTGTCGGCATAGACGGCGATCAGGTCGTCGTTGAATTCCAGCGGGTGCGAAGTGGTGTAGCGGATGCGGTCGATGCCGGGAATGGCGGCGACATGGCGCAGCAACTCGGCAAAAGAGCAGATGGTGCCGTCGTGGTGCGGCCCGCGGTAGCCGTTGACGTTCTGGCCGAGCAGCGTGACTTCGCGCACGCCTTTTTCCGCGAGCACGGCAATCTCGGCGATCACGTCGTCGAAGGGGCGTGAGATTTCCTCGCCACGGGTATAGGGCACGACACAGAAAGTGCAGTACTTGGAGCAGCCTTCCATGATCGACACAAAGGCCTTGCAGCCGTCGACGCGCGGCGCCGGCAGGTGATCGAACTTCTCGATTTCCGGAAAGCTCACGTCCACCAGGGTGATCTTCTTCGCCAGCTTCGCGGCGTCCTGGCGCGCATCCAGCATGGTTGGCAGGCGGTGTAGCGTCTGCGGGCCGAACACGAGGTCGACAAAGGGGGCACGCTTCTGGATGCCGTCGCCTTCCTGCGAGGCCACGCAGCCGCCGACACCGATCACCACCTCCGGCCGCGCCTCTTTCAGCTTGCGCCAGCGTCCCAGCTCCGAGAACACCTTCTCCTGCGCCTTCTCGCGGATGGAGCAGGTGTTGAGGAGGAGCACGTCGGCCTCTTCCGGGTTCGTGGTCAGCTCCATGCCGTGCGACTCGCCCAGCAGGTCGGCCATGCGCGAGCTGTCGTACTCGTTCATCTGGCAACCCTGGGTTTCGATGTAGAGCTTCTTGGTCATGGGGCGGCACGGGATGGGTAGGGAAGGGCGGCGATTATAGCCACCGCCTCCGGGCGGCGACAGGCAGGCCATCCGCCCGCCCGCCGACACAAAAACAAGGTTTTCGCGGCCGTGGCCGACCCGTATCCTTGCCCGCCGTGAAGTCGCGCGGCCCGTTCCGCGCAGTACCGGCCGCCGTCGTCGACGGCGGGCCGAGGCAGGAGTCGAACGTGCAGAAAGGATGGTGGCGGCCGTACCGGGTCGCAGTGATGGCGGGGCTGGCGCTGGCGGCCAGCACGGCGGCCTCGGGCAATGCCGACTTCCTGGCCGCGCGCGAGGCCTATCGCACCGGTGACAACAAGACCGTGGCGGAAAAGGCCGAGGCGCTCTCCGCTGACCCGCTCGGCATCTATCCGCGTTACTGGCTGCTGACCCGGCAGGTAGCCACGGCCACGCCGGAGCAGATGCAGCCCTTCCTTTCCTATTACCAGGGCAGCTACCTCGCCGAGCGCCTGCGTGGCGAGTGGCTGGCCGAACTGGGCCGCCGCGGTGACTGGACGCTGTTCCGCCAGCACTACCCCCAGCTTATCGACAGCCCGTCGCAGGAGCTGCGCTGCTACCACTATGCGGCGCGGCAGGCGGCGGGCGACAAGGCCGTGCTGGCCGAGGTGCGCGAGCAGCTCTGGTTCAGTGCGCGCGACCTGCCGGGGGCCTGCAACAGCGTGCTCGACGCCCTGCAGAAGTCCTCCCTGCTGTCCGACGACGACCGCTGGGCGCGGCTGCGGCTGGCGCTGGAGGCCAATGCCCAGGGCCTGGCCCGGCACCTGTCCGCCGGCCTCGGCCGGGCGCTGACGGCGGCCGAGTTGCAGGCGGTGGTGGCCAATCCCGCCCGCCATCTCGACAAGGCGCCGCTGCGCAACCGCATGGAGCGCGAGCTGGCCATCTTCGCGCTGGCGCGCCTCGCGCGTACCGATGTCGACGGCGCCTATGCGCGCTGGGAAAAGCTGAAAGCGCAGCTCAACAACGAAGCCGAGGCCTATGCGCTGCGCCAGGTGGCGCTGGCCGCTGCGCGCCAGCACCGCGAGGCGCAGGCGCTGGAGTGGTTTGCCGCCACCGAAGGCAGGACGCCCTGGGCCGATGCCATGCTTGAGTGGCGGGTGCGCGTGGCGCTGCGTGCCGGCCAGTGGGAAACGGTGCTTGCCTCGCTGCGCCAGATGAGCGAGGCCACCCGTGCCTTGCGCCCCTGGCAGTACTGGGAGGCGCGGGCGCTGGAGGCCACCGGCGGCACCGTCGAGGCCAACCGCATCCTGGCCATGCTGAGTACCGATGACGATTACTACGGCCTGCTGGCGCGCGAGCGTCTCGGGCCGCTGGTGACGCCGGCGCAGAGCGTGTATCGCGTCACCGACGAGGACTGGCGCCGCCTGCGTGCCCACGCCGGCCTGCAGCGCGCGCTCGCGCTGCACGGCATGGACCTGCGCACCGAGGCCGTGCGCGAATGGAACTGGGCGCTGCGCGGTGCTGACGACCGCCTGCTGCTGGTGGCCGCCGAGGCCGCCAACCAGGCCGGCTGGTATGACCGCGCGATCTACGCTGCCGACCGCACGAAACAGATGCACAACTACAGCCTGCGCTACCTCTCGCCCTATCGCGAAGTGACGCGCGGCTATGCGCAGGAACTCGGCCTTGATGAAGCCTGGATCTACGGCCTGATCCGCCAGGAAAGCCGCTTTGTCACCGCCGCGCGCTCCAGCGTCGGTGCCGGCGGCCTGATGCAGCTGATGCCCGGCACCGCGCAGTGGGTGGCCAACCGTCTCGGCCTCAAGTACCACGCCGGCATGGTCAACGAGGTCGGCAGCAATGTGCGCCTTGGCACCTATTACATGAAGCATGTGCTGGATTCGCTCTCCAGCCAGCCGGTGCTGGCCACCGCGGCCTACAACGCCGGTCCCAACCGTGCCCGGCAGTGGCAGCCGCAGGAGCGCAGCATGGAGGCGGCGGTCTATGTCGAAAGCATTCCCTTCCTGGAAACGCGTGACTACGTAAAGAAGGTGATGGCCAATGCCGTGGCCTACAGCCAGCTCTTCGGTGAAAACCGGCTGACGCTGACCGAGCGCCTGGGCACCATCCCGCCGCGCAATCCGCAGGCGATTTCCGGCCCCTGACGGCCGGTGTGACGAGGTGAAACCATGAAAGTCTATCTGCGCATCATGGCCGTGCTGGC
Source organism: Moraxellaceae bacterium (assembly GCA_036795935.1). Lineage (GTDB taxonomy): Bacteria > Pseudomonadota > Gammaproteobacteria > Pseudomonadales > Moraxellaceae > UBA2031. The sequence continues at coordinate 9,927 of DAIRDY010000024.1, forward strand.
CGCCGTCCTGGCGCTCTTGGCGCTGGTGCTGGGCGGCTGGCAGCACTACCGCCTGCAGAAGGCGGCCGAGGCACTGCCGGTGAATACCCGGCTGGGTGGCGACTTCCTGCTGCCGTCCACCCGCGGCGGCCTGCTCGACACCGCCAGCCTGCGCGGCAAGGTGGTGCTGCTCAATTTCGGCTTCACCTCCTGCCCGGATGTCTGCCCCATGGTGCTGGCCCGCCTCAAGCAGGTGCTGGCCGAGCTCGGTCCCGATGCCGCCAACACCCAGGTGGTGTTCGTGTCCTTCGACCCCGAGCGCGACTCTGTCGAGCACATGAAGCCTTACCTCGCGCATTTCGATCCGGCCATGATTGGCGCGACCGGCAGCACCGACGAGATTGCCGCCGTCGCCCGCCAGTACGGCGTGATCTACGCCAGGCAGGACAGCGGCTCGGCCGCCGGCTATGCCTTTGCGCACAGCGATTTCATTTACCTGATCGACCCGGCCGGCCGCGTGCGCAAGCTCTACGACACCAAGGCGCCGACCCCCGAGATCACGGCCGACGTGCGCACGCTGCTGGCCGCGCAGCGCTCGCTGTTCTGACCGGCCCCCCGTTTTCCGGAGACATGAGATGAAGCTGTTGCACTCCCTGACCACCGTCCTGCTGTTCGCGGCCACGGCCGTACAGGCCGCCGACAGCGCCCCGGCGGCAAGCGCTGCCTGGTCGCGCGAAACGCCGCCGGTGGCGCGCAACGGCGTGGTGTATTTCCACCTGCACGGCGGCGCGGCCGACGACGAACTGCTGGGCGCCGAGTCACCGGTGGCGGCCGTCACCGAAATCCATGAAATGAAGCACGAGGACGGCGTCATGCAGATGCGCCGTGTGCTCTCACTGCCGGTAAAGGCGGGCAGCGGCACCGAGTTTGCCCCCGGCGGCCTGCACCTGATGCTGATCAACCTTACGCAGCCGCTCGCGGCCGGCGCGAAAGTGCCGTTCACGCTCACCTTCCGCAAGGCAGGCAAGGTGCAGGGCGAGGCGCTGGTGCGGCCGCTCGCGGCCACCGCACCGCCGGCAGCCGACAAGAAGCCCGCGCACGCCCATTCGCACTGATTGGCGCTG
>DAIRDY010000024.1:11129-16369 GCA_036795935.1 Moraxellaceae bacterium
CGATCTCCCTGCAATTGTTAAGTCTTTGTTGCGATGTCCTGCTGACACGCTGTGCCCGCTTTGTTTCAAGCAGGCGACCTGCTAGCGTCCGGTCCATTCCATTCGACCCCTGTGCCCGACGGCCCTTCCGCCGCCGGGACACTACGCTTTGCTGGCGTCCGGTCGATTGCACCGTCTCATGTTCCAGGAGTCCGCCATGCGCGCCATGACTGCCCCGTTTGCCTTTCCCGTGTTGCTGGCCGCCACCTTGCTGGCCGGCTGCGGCGACAAGGAAGCCGCCGGCCCCGGTGCCGGCGGCATGCCGCCACCGCCCGAGGTGGGCGTGGTCACCGTGACGCCGGGCCGGCTGGCCCTGACCGCCGAGCTGCCGGGCCGCATCGAGGCGCTGCGCACGGCCGAGGTGCGCGCGCGCGTGGCGGGCACCGTGTTCGAGCGCTTCTTCAGGGAAGGCAGCGACGTGCAGAAGGGCGACCGCCTGTTCCAGATCGACCCGCGCCCCTACCAGGCACAGTTCGACAATGCGCGTGCCGAGCTGGCGCGGGCCGAGGCCGTGCTGGCCGAGGCCAGACAGCGCGAGACCCGTGCGCGCGCACTGATCGGCAAGAGCATGATCAGCCAGCAGGACTTTGACGTGGCCATTTCCTCGGCGCGGGCGGCCGAGGCCGAGGTGGCGGCGGCACGCGCCAACGTCGACCTCTACCGCGTGAACCTTGAGCTGGCGAATGTGCGGGCGCCGATTGCCGGCCGCATCGGCCGCGCGCTGGTGACCGAGGGGGCGCTGGTGGGGCAGGGCGAGGCCACACCGCTGGCGGTGATCCGCCAGATCGACCCGGTGTACGTGAATTTCACGCAGTCCGGCAGCGAGCTGCTGGCGCTGCGTCGTGCGCTGGAAAGCGGGAGCGTGAAGTCGGTGGACGGCAGTGCGCAGGTGGAAGTGCTGCTGGAAGACGGCAGCGTCTATCCCAAGGCCGGCAAGCTGCTGTTCTCCGACCTCGCCGTGGATGCGGCCACCGGCACCGTGGCGCTGCGCGCGACCGTGCCCAATCCCGACGACCTGCTGCTGCCCGGCATGTTCGTGCGCGTGCGCGTGCAGCAGGCGGTGGACGAGGCCGCGCTCACCGTGCCGCAGCGCGGCCTGCAGCGCGGGCCGCAGGGCGCCTATGTGCTGGTGGTGAAGGACGGCAAGGTCGAGGCCGTGCCGGTCGAGACTGCGGGCACCCAGGGCGATGCCTGGATCATCAGCAAGGGCCTGAAGGGCGGCGAGCAGGTGATTGTCGAAGGCCTGCAGAAAGTGCAGCCGGGCGCGCCGGCAACGGCCGTGCCCTTCGGGGCGCCCAAGCCCGCGCCGGCGGCGGCTGCCCCGGCGGCCGGCAACTGACAGGAGCGCATCCGCATGGCGAAGTTCTTTATCGATCGCCCGGTATTTGCCTGGGTGATCTCGCTCATCATCGTGCTCTCCGGCCTGCTGGCAATGCGCAGCCTGCCGATTGCGCAGTACCCGTCGATTGCACCGCCCTCGATCGCGATCAGCACCACGTATCCGGGCGCCTCGGCGCAGGTGCTGGAGGACACCGTCACCGCCATCATTGAACAGGAGATGAATGGCGCCGAGGGCCTGCAGTACATGTACTCGACGTCGGAGTCCTCGGGCACGGCGTCGATCACGCTCACTTTCAAGCCCGGCGTCGATCCCGATCTCGCCAACGTGGAAGTGCAGAACCGCCTGAAGCGCGTGGAGTCGCGCCTGCCGGCGGAGGTGCGTGCGCAGGGCGTGCGCGTGGACAAGGCGGCGAACAACTTCCTGATGTTCGTGATCCTGCAGTCCACCGACGGCGCCATGACCCGCACCGATCTCGCGAGCTACGCCACGGCCAGCATTCTTGATCCCTTGCGCCGCGTCGAAGGTGTGGGCGATGTCACGCTGTTCGGTGCCGAGTACGCCATGCGCATCTGGCTGCAGCCTTCGCGCCTGACCGGCTTCAACCTGACGCCGAACGACGTGCTCAATGCCATCCGCGACCAGAACATGCAGGTGGCCGGCGGTGCGCTGGGCGCGTTGCCGTCGGTGCCGGGCCAGGAACTGAACGCCACCATCGTGGTGCCGCAGTCGCGCCTGTCCACGCCGGAGGAGTTCGGCGACATAATCCTGCGCGCCAACACCGACGGCACTGTGTTGCGCCTCAAGGACGTGGCCCGTGTCGAGCTGGGGGCGGCGGACTATTCGGTGGAGGCACGCCTCAACGGCAAGCCGGTGGCCGGCCTTGGCATCAAGCCGGCACCGGGCGCCAATGCACTGGCCACCGCCACTGCGGTGCGCGCCAAGATGGATGAGCTGTCGGCCTTCTTCCCGCAAGGCATGGCCCACGAGGTGCCCTACGACACCTCGAAGTTCGTGAAGATTTCCATCGAGGGCGTGGTAAAGACGCTGGTCGAGGCGGTCATCCTCGTCTTCCTCGTGATGTACCTGTTCCTGCAGAACTTCCGCGCCACCATCATTCCCACCATCGTCGTGCCCATCGCGCTGCTCGGCACGCTGACGGTGATGCTGGTGGCGGGCTTCTCGATCAACGTGCTGACCATGTTCGGCATGGTGCTGGCCATCGGCATCCTCGTCGACGATGCCATTGTCGTGGTCGAGAACGTCGAGCGCATCATGAGCGAGGAGGGGCTGTCGGCACGCGAGGCCACGCGCAAGGCCATGGGCCAGATCACCGGCGCCATCGTCGGCATCACCCTGGTACTGATTGCGGTGTTCATCCCGATGGCGTTTTTCTCGGGCTCGGTGGGCAACATCTACCGCCAGTTCTCGCTGTCGCTGGTGGCCTCGATCGCGTTCTCGGCCTTCCTCGCGCTGTCGTTGACGCCGGCGCTTTGCGCCTCGCTGCTGAAGCCGGTGCAGGCCGGCCACCATCACGAGAAGGGCGGTTTCTTCGGCTGGTTCAACCGCAGCTTCGCGCGCACCACGAAAAGCTACGAAAGCGTGGTGGGCCGACTGCTGGCGCGTGCCGGCCGCTACATGCTGGTGTATGCGCTGATCGTGGTGGCGGTAGGCCTGCTGTTCGCGCGTCTGCCTTCGTCCTTCCTGCCGGACGAGGACCAGGGCTATTTCCTCAACGTCATCATGCTGCCCACCGGTGCCACGCAGGAACGCACACTGGGCGTGCTCGGCCAGCTCGAGGACTACTACGTCAACAACGAGCCGCATGTGGACAAGGTGGTGACGGTGGCCGGCTTCAGCTTCTTCGGTCGCGGCCAGAACGGCGGCATCGCCTTCGCGACGCTGAAGCCCTGGGACGAGCGCAAGGCCGAGGAGGCGCATGTCTCCAGCGTGGTCGGCCGTGCCTTCGGCTATTTCATGAGCGTGAAGGACGCCATCATCTTCCCGCTGAATCCGCCGCCTATCCCTGAGCTCGGCAACTCCACCGGCTTCGACTTCCGGCTCCAGGACCGCAGCGGCCAGGGCCATGCCAAGCTGATGGAAGCGCGCAACATGATGCTGGGGATGGCCGGCCAGAGCAGCGTGGTCACCGGCCTGCGTCCGGAAGGCCAGGAGGACACCCCGCAGTTGCAGGTGGATGTCGACCGTGCGCAGGCGCGTGCACTCGGCCTCACCATGGGCGACATCAACAGCACGCTGGCGGTGTCCTTCGGCTCGGCCTACGTCAACGACTTCGTACGCGAGGGCCGCGTGCAGCGCGTGATGGTGCAGGCCGATGCGCCGGAACGCATGCGCCCCGAGGACATCCTGCAACTGCGCGTGCGCAACAGCGCCGGCACCATGGTGCCGTTCTCTGCCTTCGCCACCTCGAAGTGGACCATGGGCTCGCCGCGCCTTGAGCGCTACAACGGCTTCCCGTCGGTGAAGCTGGCCGGCAGCGCCGCGCCCGGCAAGAGCACCGGCGAGGCGATGGCGGAAATGGAGCGCCTCTTTGCGCAACTGCCGCCGGGCTTCGGTTACGAGTGGTCGGGGCAGTCGTACGAGGAGCGCGTGTCCGGCGCGCAGGCGCCGGCGCTGTATGCGCTGTCCATCCTCATCGTGTTCCTGGTGCTGGCGGCGCTCTACGAGTCGTGGTCGATTCCCTTTGCCGTCATCCTCGTGGTGCCGCTCGGCATTCTCGGTGCGGTGCTCGGCGTGACGCTGCGCGGCATGCCGGACGACGTGTACTTCAAGGTCGGCCTGATCGCGGTGGTCGGCCTGTCGGCGAAAAACGCCATCCTCATCATCGAGTTCGCGAAAGACCTGCAGGCGCAGGGCAAGGGGCTGGTCGAGGCCACGCTGGAGGCCGTGCACCTGCGCTTCCGTCCCATCCTGATGACGTCGATGGCCTTCATCCTCGGCGTGCTGCCGCTGGCCATCGCCAGCGGCGCGGGTTCTGCCAGCCAGCGTGCCATCGGCACCGGCGTCATGGGCGGCATGATCACTGCCACCGTGCTCGCGGTGTTCTTCGTGCCGGTGTTCTTCGTGGTGGTGCGCCGCCTGTTCAAGGGCAGCGAACGCCAGCGCAAGCTCTACGCCCACGAGCTGGAGCAGGACGACGCGGCCGGCCCGCGCGGCGGCTGAGGCCGCAATGGGCATGACGCCGGCCGATGCCGGCGCATTGTTTGTGGCGCTGGCGGTGCTGGCGGCACTGCCCAGCCTGAGCGTGCTGACCGTGGTGTTGCGGGCGGCGACGCATGGCCGGGCACAGGGCGTGGCCACGGCGGCGGGCATCGTGGCCGGCGACATGGTGTGGCTGGCGGTGGCGCTGGCCGGCCTGTCGGTGCTGGCACGGCTGCCCTCCGTGTTCCTGCTGGCGTTGCAGCTGCTCGCGGCGCTGTGGCTGTTGTGGCTGGCACGCGCGCTCTGGCGCACGGCCGGCACGCGCGTCGCCGCCGTGGACACCGGCGGGCAGTCGCTGTCCGCCGGCTTCATGGCGGGCCTCTTGCTCACGCTGGCCGACCACAAGGCGGCGCTGTTCTATCTCGGCTTCCTGCCGGCCTTTGTCGACCTGGCCACGCTGGGCGTGGCGGAGGTGCTGCTCATCCTGCTGCTGACCCTGCTGGCCGTGGGCGGCGTGAAGCTCGCGTATGCGCTTGCTGCCGCGCCGCTTGGCCGCCTGCTGCAGGGACAGGCCGCGAGCCGCCTGCAGCAACTGGCCGCCGGCTTGCTCGGTGCGGCGGCGTTCCTGTTGCTGTGGCGCGCCTGCTCCGGCCCGTCCGGATAGCGGTCGCTACTGCTGGCGATGAAACGAAAAGGCCCG
>DAIRDY010000025.1:0-15976 GCA_036795935.1 Moraxellaceae bacterium
GCACCAGCGTGGCAAGGAAACGCTTCAGCATGACAACTCCAGAAAACGCGAAGCCCCGGAGGGCGGACAGTTGCGGAGGATAGCCAAGCACCGCAAGGCCCGGAAGCCGGCGCTGTGGCGTTTTTGTTGTGCGGCGGCGTCGGTGGATACACGGCCGCTGCCGGCGCCGGACGGTGTCAACGCAGGGCGCAGGCGCTGCCGCGCAGACAATAAAAAAGGGTGGCTTGCGCCACCCTTTGCGGAACCGCTTGCGCGGAACTCAGTACAGGCCGGAGATGAAGCTGGCCAGCGCCTCGATTTCATCATCGGAGAGCTTGGCGGCCACCATCTGCATCGGGCCCTTTTCACCCTTCTTCGCGGCATCGTTGGCGCGCTTCTGCGCATCATCGACGTGATCGCCACGGCCGGCGGCACGGAAGGCCTTGAGCTGGGCCTTGGTGTACTCGGCATGCTGGCCGCCCAGACGCGGGTAGGTGGCGAGCGGAATGCCCTTGCCGGCAGGGTTGTGGCAGCCGGCACAGGCAGCGAGACCGGTCTGGGCATTGCCGCCGCGGAACAGCTTTTCACCCAGCTTGGCCAGCTCGGGCTTGGCCTGGCCCACCGGCGCCTTCTTGCCGGCATAGAACGCCGCGAGGTCAGCCATGTCCTGGTCGGACAGGGCGGCGACCATGCCCTGCATGATGCCGTTCACGCGCACGCCCGCCTTGAAGTTCTGCAGCTGCTTGAGGGTGTACTTCTCGCCCTGGCCAGCCAGGCTGGGATTGGCGCCCCCGCCCGTGCCGTCGGCGCCGTGGCAGGCGGCGCAGGCCGCAGCCTTGGCTTCACCGGCAGCGGCGTCACCCTTGAGCGGGGCGGCCGGGGCCTGCGCGACGAGGCCGGCAGACAGCAGGGCAAATGCAAGCAACTTCTTCATGGCGGATTCCGTTTTCGGGTAGGACGGTTTACTTGGTCATGTATTTGACGAGGGCCTTGTAGTCTGCATCGCTGCAGTCCATGCACAGGCCCTTGGGCGGCATCGCCCCCATGCCGTTCTTGATGCTGGCGACCAGGGCCGCCTCACCTTTCTTGACACGGGCAGCCCAGGCCGCCTTGTCACCCTTCTTGGGCGCACCGGCAGCGCCGGTGTTGTGGCAGGCGGCACAGGCCTTGTTGTACTTGTCTTCGATGCCGGCGGCACCGGCCGGAACGGCGGCCAGGGCCAGGGCAGACAGGGCGGCGGCAAGGGCGAACTTCTTCATGGCTGTCTCCGCGCCGGAGGGCGCATTGGGCTAGAAATCAGTGGATTGACCGCACACCGGGCAGGGGTATCCCTCCGAAGCCGGCGGATTATATACCAGCCGGACCGATGAGCAATCGGGAAAGCCGCGGCAAACATGAGGCCGCGGCGGTCAGCAGGCCAGTGCCCGGCCAACGCGCCAATTGCACAGCAACGCGACAGTGCCAGCGCTGCGCCCGGTCAATCCGGCGCAGGGCGGATGCACGGCAACGGCGGCATCCGGGCTAGAATGCGGCCGTTTCCCGCGAGCCCCTGCCCATGTCCAGTCCCGCCCTTCACCCCGTCCTGCAGCTCACCGCCCGTGCGCAGTTCCTGACCAGCGCCCCGACGCTGGCGCACTGCCCGCCCGACAGCGGGGTCGAGGTCGCCTTTGCCGGCCGCTCCAACGCCGGCAAGTCCAGTTGCATCAACGCCCTGGCACGGCAGAAGCAGCTCGCGCGTGCCTCCAAGACGCCGGGCCGCACCCAGCTCATCAACTTCTTCCTGCTGGGTGACGACAGCCGCCGCCTGGTCGACCTGCCGGGCTATGGCTACGCCAAGGTCGCCAAGGACCTGAAGCGCGAGTGGCAGGAGCACCTGGCGTTCTACCTGGAAGGGCGCGGCAGCCTGCGCGGGCTGATCCTGCTGATGGACATCCGCCATCCGCTGACCGACTTCGACCAGGGCATGCTGGCCTGGGCACAGGCGCGCCACCTGCCCGTGCACTGCGTGCTGACCAAGGCCGACAAGCTGAACCGCGGCCCGGCGCTGAATGCGCTGCAGGCGGTGAAACGCGAGCTCAAGGCCGCCGGCTTCGAGGCCAGCGTCCAGCTCTTCTCGGCACTGAAGATGAGCGGGCTGGAAGAGCTGGGCGACAGGCTCGGCCAGTGGCTGGACTATCCGCCGCCGCCCGAGCTGCCCGTGGAGGCGCATGCGCGCCTGGCCTGAGGGCGGCTGACGCCGCCTGCTAGCGACCGCGAGTGCGCAGGGCGCACCCCGCGCTCAGTGCGCCTCGTCCCAATTGGCGCCGACACCGACCTCGACAATCAGCGGCACCGCCAGTGCAGCGGCGGCAGCCATCTTTTCCTTCAGCAGTGCGCTGATCTCCGCCACCGCGTCATCGCGCACCTCGAGCACGAGTTCGTCGTGCACCTGCATGATGAGCCGCGCCTCGGCCTCGCGGCCGGCAAGCGCCGCATCCACCGCGATCATCGCGCGCTTGATGATGTCGGCCGCCGTGCCCTGCATGGGCGCATTGATGGCGGCGCGCTCGGCGGCCTGGCGCAGGCCGGCATTCTTCGAGTGGATGTCGCGCACCATCAGCCGGCGCCCGAAGAAGGTTTCCACATACCCCCGCTCCGCCGCCTCGGCGCGGATGCGCTCCATGTACTGCTTCACGCCCGGATAGCGCGCGAAATACAGCTCGACATAGCCCTGTGCCTCGGCGCGGCCGATACCGAGCTGCTTCGCCAGCCCGAACGCCGACATGCCGTAGATGAGGCCGAAGTTAATGGCCTTGGCGCTGCGGCGCTGCTCGCCCGTGACGTCGGCCAGCGGCACGCCGAACACTTCGGCCGCGGTCGCGCGATGCACGTCCTCGCCATGGCGGAACGCCTCCAGCAGGCCTTCGTCAGCAGAGAGATGCGCCATGATGCGCAGCTCGATCTGCGAATAGTCGGCAGCGACGATGCGATGGCCCGCCGGCGCAACAAAAGCCTGGCGGATGCGGCGCCCGGCTTCGGTACGGATGGGAATGTTCTGCAGGTTGGGATCACTGGACGACAGCCGCCCGGTCGCCGCCACCGCCTGGTGATACGACGTGTGCACGCGGCCGGTTTTCGGGTTCACCAGCTCCGGCAGCTTGTCGGTATAGGTGGACTTCAGCTTCGCCAGCGAACGGTGCTCGAGCAGCAGTTTCGGCAGCGGATGCTCGAGCTGCTCGAGCACGTCTTCGGCCGTGGAATATTGCCCTGTCGCGGTCTTTTTCGGCGCCGGAATGCCCAGCTTTTCATACAGGATGTGACCGAGCTGCTTGGGCGAGGCGAGATTGAATTCCTGCCCGGCGAGGCCGTGAATCTCCTTTTCCAGCGCCAGCATGCGCTGGCCGAGATCGCGGCTCTGCGCGGCCAGCATGGCAGCATCGATCAGCACGCCGCGATGCTCCATCGCGGTGAGGATGGGCGCCAGCGGCATCTCGATGTCGCGGAACACCGATTCCAGCGCCGGCACCGCGGCCAGCTGCGGCGCCAGCACATCATGCAGGCGCTGCGTGATGTCGGCATCTTCGGCGGCGTAATGTGCCGCTTTCTCCACTTCAATCTGGTTGAAGCTGAGCTGCTTCACGCCCTTGCCGGCAATCTGCTCGAAGGTCGTGGTCGTCACGCCGAGGTAATGCGCCGCCATGTCGTCCATGTTGTGACGGGTGGCGGTGGCATCCAGCACATAGGAGGCAAGCATGGTGTCAAAGACGATGCCGCGCAGCGTGATGCCATGGTTGGCCAACACATGTGCGTCGTATTTCAGGTGCTGACCGATCTTGCCGATGGCCGGGTTTTCCAGCAGCGGCTTGAGGCGGGCGAGCACCTCCTCGCGCGGCAGCTGGTCGGGAGCGCCCATGTAGTCGTGACCAACGGGCACATACCAGGCTTCGCCAGCGCACACGGCAAACGACAGGCCGACGATTTCCGCCCGCATGTAGTCGATGCTGGTGGTTTCGGTGTCGACGCAGAACACGGTGGCATTGCCGATCACACCGAGCAGCGCCGCAAAATCGGCCTCGGTGAGCACGGTGTGGTAGTGGCGCGGCATGCCGTCATCAGCCGGTGCCACCGCCTCGGCAGTCACCGCTGCCGTCGTTGCAGCCACTTCGGCGCTGCGGCCGATGTCGCCGCCGCTGAGCGAGAAATTGTCCGGATCGGCATGGGCCGCGGCCTGCTGCTTTTTCACCACGCCCTGCAACTCCGCATGCCAGGTCCGGAACTCCAGCTCCTCGGTCCAGTGCAACAGTGCAACATTGTCGGGCGCACCCGGGTGCAGGTCTTCGGGCGACAGCGGCAACTCGACATCGCATTTGATGGTGGCCAGTTCACGCGCCAGCGCCAGCACGTCGAGGGCGGCCCGGAGGTTCTCGCCGGCCTTGCCTTTCACTTCCGCCGCGCGCGCCAGCAGCGCGTCCAGCGAACCGTATTCCTGCAGCCATTTCGCCGCCGTCTTGGGGCCGACGCCGGGCACGCCGGGAATGTTGTCCACCGAATCGCCGACCAGTGCGAGGTAGTCGATGATGCGCTCGGGCGGCACGCCGAATTTTGCAATCACGCCCGCGCGGTCGAGCACGGTGTCGGTCATGGTGTTGACCAGCGTGATGCGGTCATTGACCAGCTGCGCGATGTCCTTGTCGCCGGTGGAGATCAGCACGTCCATGCCGGAAGCGGCGGCGCGCCGCGCCAGCGTGCCGATGACATCGTCGGCCTCGACACCGGGCTCGCAGAGCAAGGGCAGGCCGAGCGCACGGATGATGGCGTGCAGCGGCTCGACCTGGGCCCGCAGGTCATCCGGCATCGGCGGGCGGTTGGCCTTGTATGCGGGGAAGATGGCGTCACGGAAAGTGGGACCCGATGCATCAAAGACCACGGCCACATGCGTCGGCGCATAGGTTTTCACCAGCTTCTGCAGCATGTTGACCACACCTTTCACGGCGCCGGTGGGCTGGCCCTTGCGCGTGGTCAACGGCGGCAGGGCGTGGAAGGCGCGGTAGAGATACGACGAGCCGTCGACAAGAATCAGGGGAGCTGGCATGGCAGTTACCACCTCGCGGACGCACCAGCGAGGCTGAAGATGACGGGGAATCCGGGCGCAGGGTAGCACCGTCAAGCCATAGGCTGAACCGCTTGCGCCACCCGCTGTGCCACCATCCACGGCTAGACTGCCCCACGGAGGAACCCATGTCCGTCTACACGCCACTCACGCTTGCCGACATCCAGCCATGGCTGGTGCGCTATGGCCTGCAGGCCGGGCATACGCTCACGCCGATAAAAGGCGGCATCGAGAACAGCAACTTCTTCCTGACGCTGGCCGACGGCCGTGAACTGGTGCTGACGGTGTTTGAAGAGCTGGATGCGGACGAGGCGGCATTTCTTGGCCCCTTGCTGGCGCATGTGGCAGCTGCCGGACTGCCGGTGGCCGAACCTCTGGCTGATCGTTCCGGTGGCTACCTGACATCGCTTGCCGGCAAGCCGGCGCAGTTGGCGCCTCGACTGTCTGGCGCCCATGCCGTGGCACCCAATCACGCACAGTGTCACGCCTTGGGCGGCACATTGGCCAACCTGCATTTGGCACTGTCGGGCCATCCCTTGCAACGACCCAATGCCCACGGTGCCGCGTGGTGGAACGCGCTGGCTGAAAAGTGGCGCCCGCGTCTCGATGCCGACGACCAGACGCTGCTTGATGCACTGCTGGCCCGCTACGCCGCGACACTCGCTGCCTGGCCGGCATTACCCGCCGGCCTGATTCACGGCGATCTCTTCCGTGACAACGTGCTGTTCGATGGCAGCCATGTCAGCGGCCTGCTCGATTTTTCGGAATGCGGACATGATCACTGGCTGCTGGACATTGCCATCACCATCAATGATTTCTGCCGCGACTGGCCGCAGGAGCAACCGGATGCCCAGCGGCGAAAAGCCTTCCTTGATGGTTATGCACAACGACGGCCACTGACACTGGCGGAAACTTCTGCACTGCCTGTTTTCCTCGCCGTCTCGGCCATGCGCTTCTGGCTGTCGCGATTGGACATCAACGCCCGCAATCGCAGCGAGCAGCGGCAGGGTGAACACATCACCGAAAAAGACCCGGCAGAAATGCGTCGCCTTGCGGCTTTGTTGCTCAAGGCTGCTCCCGACTAACCAACCCCATGCATAGGACCCACCATGACTGCCATCGCCACTGCCGCCCCCCATCCCGCGATTGCCGAGGCGCGTCACCACTGCCCCACGCTTGCAGCAACATCGTTGGCGGATCGCATGGAGGCCTTGCAGGCAGTGCTTGATTACCTGGGGCGCCGCCGCGAGTGGCTTCTTGACTGCATCGTCGCAGAGTCCGGGCGCAGCCGTGGCGATGCCATGATTTCGGATATTTTCCAGCTCACCGAGGACTTGCTCTGGCTACGCGGCAATGCCGCCCGTGCACTGGCTGACGAAAAGGTTCCAACACCCCTGGCGCTGTTGGGCAAGCGCTGCCATATCCAGCACGAAGCGCGCGGCGTCGTGCTGGTGATTTCACCATGGAACTTGCCACTGGCTATCGGACTTACCGCCGCCATGTTCGCCTTTATTGCCGGCAATGCGGTCATCCTGAAGCCATCCGAGCACACCCCAATGCACGAAGCACTCGCGGAAATTCGCGCACTTCATCCTTTGCTTGATGCCGGCTTTCAAGTCATACATGGCGACGGCCGGGTCGCCGAGTCGCTGATCGCAGGCCGACCTGACCTTGTGGTGTTCACCGGCAGCGTGGCCACTGGCAAAAAAATCCTTGCCCAATGCGCCCCCATGCTGGTGCCGGTGGTAATGGAGCTTGGGGCAAAGGATGCCATGCTGGTCTTTGACGACGCAGACCTTGAGCGGGCCGCCGCTGCCGCTTGCTGGGGAAACCTGCACAACAGCGGCCAAAGCTGTACAGCCGTCGAGCGACTTTTTGTACACAACAAAGTGCGCGACGAGTTCAGCCGCCAGCTGCTTGCTGCTGGTGATCGCATCCGCTGCGGCACGGGCCCTGACCATGATCTTGGCCAGATCACTACCGACTTTCAGCTTCGCCACATCGAAGCACTGGTTGAAGATGCGCGCAGCAAAGGAGCCCGCGTGCTGTCAGGCGGAAAATCCCATCCGGACAATAGGCGTATCTACCTGCCCACGCTACTCACTGGCGTCACCGACGACATGCGCATCACACAAGAGGAAATTTTCGGGCCTGTCATGTGTCTCTACGGCTTTGATCATGAGCACGAGGTTGTCGCACAGCACAACAGCAGCCCTTTCGGACTCAGCACCAGCATATGGACAAAAGACGGACAACGCGCCGCACGATTGGCCCGGCAGCTGGAAACCGGCTGCATCAATATCAACAACATTATGCTGACCGAGGGCAACGCGCACCTGCCGTTTGGCGGCGTCAAGCATTCCGGCTTCGGGCGCATGAAAGGTGTGGAGGGCTTGCGCGGGATGACGCGCTCAAAGGCCGTACTGGATGATCCCGGCCGCATGGCGAGCGAGCCAAACTGGTATCCATACTCGACACAAAAACTATCCCTGATGGGACGCCTGCTGGATCTGGCAACCCGCCGCGACCCCCTGCGCTTCTTGGGCATGGCGCAAGTGGGCCTGGCAATCAATGGCCTACTGAGATCCCGCTCCCGCTGACAACGGCAACGGTGCAGGCCAGACGGCCTGCACCGCACGCAAGACTTCAGCGGACGACAAGGGTATTTGAACAGCGGCGCCCTCCGCGCTCACAGACCTGATAACGCGTTTCGCCACTGTAGTTCCAGGCGGACCGCCCGTCATTCGCGCCTCCGCTCTGCACCCGACTGCCGTTGACGAGGATGTCGACCTCGCCAGTGGCACCCTCCCAACCGAAGTTGACATATTTCCACCACAGCACCTGATAGGTATTGCCGCTCAGTGTCAGAGCACGCGGCGCAGTGTCTGCCACATATCCACCCTGCGTCATCGCGCCCGTGAAGTAGACCGGGCTCAGGCGCCCGTTAACGATGGTTCGGTCCAGCTCGTTCTTGAGGCGGGAGAGGCGAGCGCTGTCCGTGTCTTCACCGCTGTCACGACGTACGACCAGCACATAATGCCAGGTGTTGGCATCTTCGCCGGCATCCACGTCATCCCATACCAGCAAGCGCTGCCCGCCCGCGTTGTCCGTGGTCAGCATGACTTCATTGGCCTCGCCAGTCGGCGTATTGCGCAGGGCAGGTGCCCTCACTATCCGGCGATCCGTGACGATGACAATGTTTTCGCCCTGAAAGCTGGCCGGAAGAAAAATCTCCGTCGGCGCATCGCTGCGACGTCCTCGCCAGCTCAGCAATGCCCAGCGATCATTGCGGAAATATTCGGTGTCGCCAACAATCGGCCGCAGCGCCAGCCAGTTCAGCACGCCGGCGCCAGCATCCCTTGCCAGTGCGTTGTAGTGGAATGACATCACGTCTCCCTGCACCGCCCTGGGGAATATGCGCTCAATGCTGCGCTCGTCATAGCCATAGCGGATGCTGCCATTTGCCTGCACCGTGATTGCCGAGAAATCCTCTTCGTTCCAGGCATCCTTGGTGGTCAGCAGCTTATCCGGATTGCCGTTCATGTATTCGTGGTGACGATCGTGATACCAGTTCCAGTGCCACTGGGTGCCGGAGACTGGCGGTGAGTAGGCATCTGCAAAACGGTCTTTTGCAAGCTTCAGGGAGTCGCTGCTTTCCATTCCCTGATACATTGCATTGACGACACGACTACTGTCCATACGGCCGCTGCCGCCGCGTGCAACACCGAATTCGGAAAGAAATACCGGCATGCGCAGATAGCGCCCCTCGTCGCGAACCTGATGCATTTCTTGCAAATAACTTCCGTTGTTGACCGGGCGCGTATCCAGCGCCTGGCGCCCCGCCTCATAAAAATGAGCATTGAACACGAAGCCGCGCACGGGTGTCTCGATCAGGTGCTTTCCGCCGGTCGCGGGGGCAACAAAGCCGACATTTGTATTCCAGTACACTAGCGGTTCGGCGTAGACAGGCTTTTCGTACCACCCGATGTCGTCCATCATCGTGCGAACCTTGTGGTAAAACGGCCAGAGCTTCTGGTTGTCCCACTGCGCTGCGGTCAATCCCTCCATGCCACCATCGACCGGCTCATTGAAAGGGTCAACACCCAGCACATGATCAAACTCTGCCGGCGTCAGCGCCAGCTTCAGATGGCGCAATGTCTGCTCCATCTGCCACAGATACACATCCTGCATGCGCCGCAGCCCTACTGGTGTTGCAATCGTCGCGTTGTTCCAGAAATTGCGAAACGCACGCCGCACAGCCTCGTCGGTGAGATTGTGCTGAGCCCAGCTGGTACACACCATGCCGCAGTATTCGGCCGGATAGCTGCCACCGGCAATCACCCACGCTGGCGCACCATTGCCTGTATGCCAAGAGGCCTTGTTGAAAAGGGCACTGGCAAACAAGTCCTGATGCCAGTCCACCAGTACGAACATACGAAGACGGATGGCCTCGCGTATTTGCTCGGCAACCGCATCAAGATAGGCCGCATCAATCTGATCAGGTGCCGGATTTACGCCCTCCCAGGCAATCAAGAAGCGGACTACATTCGCCCCGGTTCTGGCACGCAGCGCAGTGAGCGCGTCGCGCGCATCCGTGGTGTTACGAAAGGGTTTGAAGCCGGTTTCCACCAGCTTGGTTGCGCCAGATACGTTCCAGCCTCGCATCACCACTTCGCGCCCATGGCCATCGCGAAACACCCGATCGGTCAGCTGGACCTGTCCGTTGTTGTAGTCCTTGCTGGCAATGACGAGCTGCCGACTGCGGGCATCACTGTCGAAATCCAGCGTATGCGCAGGCAGCGCGGCCGGAAAAATTGCCCCGATCATCAGGGCAAGCTGTACAAAGAGTGACTTCATGACGTCCCCTGCTCCTTGGGCGTTGCTTTTCTTGTGTTGGCGAAGGACGAGCCTTTACCACGCACAGCTTCGGCAAGGAGGGCGTCAATGTCTTGGCGGCAGGCGACCGGGAATTGGCCAGGCGGGCCCAGCCCGTCCGGCGGCAAACAGTGCAAAACTCTCCCGGATCGCCCCCACGCTAGCGCAGGGCCTGGTTCACCTGGATCAGCCGGTTGAGTTGCACCAGCTGGTTGCCGTATTCCTCGATCAGGTCGTAGAGCACATGGCGGTCGGCGCGCTCGAGCTGGGCGCCATCGCGGCGCAGGATGCCGAGGGCGCCGGCAATCGCGGCATTGGCGGCCTCGACATAAGGATCGAAATCGCCGGCATGGCGCGGCGGCGACTTCAGCAGCGCCGCATGGGCAACCGCACTTTCCACCAGTTTCGACAGGTCCTCGAGCACGGCACGGTCATGCGCACTCCAGGCGCGTGGCTGCGCTTCTATCGCGCAGAACGAGCCCAGGGTTTCACCCTGCGTGCTGCGCACCGGCACACCCAAGTAGGCAATCACGTTCAGGTCACGCACCGCGGCATTGTGGCGCAGCACCGGATGTTCGCGGGCATCCGCCACCGTCACCGGCTCGCGGCCACCGACCACCCACTGGCAGAACGAATGTGTGAGCGGCGTTTCACGCGCACTGGCCCAGGGCTCGGGCAGACCGGTCTGGCTCTTGAAGAACTGGCGCTCCTGGTCGACCAGGCTGAGCAGTGCCGAAGGCACGCCGAGCAGACGCGCGGCAAGACCGGTGACACGGTCGAAAGCGGCCTCCGGCGGCGAATCCAGCAGGCCGGAGGCGCGCAGCGCCGCGAGGCGCAGCGGATTCTGCAGCACCTCGGCCGGCGCCTGCTGCGGCGCCGCAAGGCCGAGATGGCGACGGACTTCGGCGCAGACGGCGGCGCCGTCATGGGCATCGGCCACATGCGCCTGCGCACCGGCCGCCATCAGCTGCTGGCGCGGCTCGGGCGCGCACTCGCCGGTGAGGATGACGGGCAGGGCCGCGGTATCAACACTGGCGCGCAACCGCTTCAGCGTGATCAGGCTGCCGCCCGCCGGCAATCGCGCCTCCAGCACCACGGCATCGGGACGGCGCTTGCGTGCGGCCACCAGCGCCTGCGTGGCGTCCGCGACCACCTCGCTGCTCCAGCCCTGCTGGCGGAAGGCGGCCTCATGCAGGCGGATTTTTTCGGCATCGCTCTCGGCGAGCAGGATGTGCAGTGCTTGGGCCATGGCAGGGACTCCTTGCGTTGACGCGCGCAGGCGGGCAATGCGGAAAATCTAGCCGATGACAACGGCCGGCAACATGGCGGCTTGATGACGAAACGGTAAACGCCTCAGGGCGCGAGGCAGTGTGCGAGTCCGTCGGCCATGGCTGCCAGCCCGGCCTCGAAGCCGCGCGGGGCGCGCGGCGCCCCGGTGAAAAGCTCGTCGATGCCCTCGGCACGATAGGGCTGGCTGCCAAACACGCGGCGCGCGAGGGCGGGGTCGGCGCCCGGCTCCATCAGCAGGCAGCCGATCTTTTCTTTCTGCACGCGCCGGCTGATGGCGAGCACATGACGCGCCCCCGGCTTGTGCTCGGGCTCGTGCGTCAGGCTGCCGCGAAAATTCAGGCCGAGCAGCGCATCCAGATAGTGGTAGGCGTCGTGATAGGCAATCAGCGGACGGCCCCTGAGCGGCGCAAAGCGCTGCAGCAGCGCCGTCTTCTGCGCCAGCAGACGCGCGGCAAAGGCCTCGGCATTGGCGTGATAGGCCGCGGCGCGCGCCGGCGCCTTCGCCGCCAGCGCGGCGGCCAGCGCCCGGGCGATGGCGGCGGCATTGTCCGGGTCCAGCCAGAGGTGCGGATCCAGCGAGCCCGGCACCGGCGCCATGTCGGCCAGCCGACGCGCCGGGCGCCGGGTCAGGCCGGGCACGTCCTGCGCCTGCAACTGCGGCCGCCCGCGCAGCGCCCGCCCGAGGAAGTGCTCGTGCACCGGCCCCACCCAGAGCACGAGGTCGGCCCCGGCCAGGAGCAGGCGGTCGGAGGGACGCAGCGCGTATTCGTGGCCGGAGGCGCCATCCGGCACCAGCTGCTGTACGCGGTCATCCGCCGTCACCACGGCATCGGCGATCAGCGCCAGCGGGCGGATGCTGGCCACCACCTCGAGCGCGGCGGCGGGAAGGCTGGCGAGCAGCAGGGCGAGGGCAAGCAGGCGGCGCATGGATTCGGTCCGGGACAGGCAGTGCGGCAACGGGGCGCCGATGTTATATTGTTGCAACTCTTCTGTCGCGGGGCCCCGCCATGAGCACGCCTGCCTTCCATCCGCATGACCATGCCCACTGCGTGCACGATGCCCTGGCCGAAGCCGAGCGCCTCTGCACCGAGCGCGGCGTGCGCCTGACCGACATCCGCCGCCGCGTGCTGGAACTGGTCTGGGCCAGCCACCAGCCGCTGGGCGCCTACGACATCCTCGACAAGCTCACCGCCGAGGGCCACAAGCCGGCGCCGCCCACTGTCTACCGTGCGCTGGACTTCCTGCAGGAGCAGGGGCTGGTGCACCGCATTGCCTCACGCAACGCCTTTGTCGGCTGCAACCACCCGGCCGACCGCCACACCGGCTACTTCCTGCTCTGCCAGTGCTGCGGCAATGCCGAGGAAATCGGGGAGGGCGGGGCACTGGGCAAGGCCGTTGCCGCCGCCGCGCGCGCCGCCGACTTCGAGGTGCAGAGCCAGACGCTGGAGCTGGCCGGTACCTGCCGCCACTGCCGCCAACACGGCCACCATCACCATGGCTGAGCCGCTGCTGGCCCTGCGCGGCATCCATGCCCGCCACGGCGACCGCGTGTTGCTGGAGAACGTGTCGCTGGCGATCCGCCCGGGCGAGATCCACACCGTCATCGGCCCCAACGGCGCCGGCAAGACCACGCTGGTGCGCATCGCGCTCGGGCTCCTGGCGCCGGCCGCCGGCCAGCGCGCCGTGCAGCCCGGCCTGCGCATCGGCTACCTGCCGCAGCGCCTCGGCCTGAACGAGAGCCTGCCGATCAGCGCCGGCCGCTTCCTGGCACTGGCCGCGCCCGGGCTCGGCGCGGCCGCCCTCGACGCCGCGCTCGATGAGGTCGGCGCCGGCCATGTCGGCAGCACGCCGCTGGCCCGCCTCTCCGGCGGCGAGCTGCAACGCCTCCTGCTGGCACGCGCGCTGTTGCGCCGGCCCGGCCTGCTGGTGCTGGACGAGCCCGCACAGGGTGTCGACATCACCGGCCAGGAGGAGCTCTACAGCCTCATCACGCGCATGCGCGACGAACGCAGGCTAGGCGTGCTGATGGTCTCGCACGACCTGCATCTGGTGATGGCCGCCACCGACCATGTGCTCTGCCTGAACCGCCATGTCTGCTGCGAGGGCCATCCCGAGTCCGTGGGCGCCCACCCCGAGTACCTGCGCCTGTTCGGCATGCAGGGCGTGAAGGGCCTGGCGGTATACAGCCACCATCACGACCACCACCACACGCCGCATGGCGACGTCTGCAGCCACGAGGGCCCGCATGAACACCATTGAGCTGTTCGCCCCGGCCCTGGCCGGCGGCCTCCTGGTGGCGCTGGTCTGCGGCCCGCTGGGGTCGCTGCTGGTGTGGCGGCGGCTGGCCTATTTCGGCGACAGCCTGTCGCATGCCGCGCTGCTCGGCGTCGGCCTCTCGCTGCTGCTGGAAGTGCCGGGCTGGCTGGGCATTGCCAGCGTCTGCCTGCTGATGGCACTGCTGCTGACACTGCTGCTGCGCCGGCCCGAGCTGGCCTCGGACACGCTGCTGACCGTGCTTGCCACCAGCGCGCTCAGCCTGGGCCTGATCGTGGTCAGCTTCATCGACGGCCTGCGCGTCGACCTCATGGCCTATCTCTTCGGCGACCTGCTGACGCTGACCCCGGCCGACCTGCCGGCGCTGGCGCTGGGCGCCGCCGGCCTGCTGGCGGCCGTGGCCTGGCAGTGGCGCGGCCTGGTCGCGGCCGCCGTGAACGAGGAGCTGGCCGCGGTGGACGGGGTGCCGGTGGCCCGCCTGCGCCTGCTGCTGCTGGTGCTGCTGGCGCTGCTGGTGACGGCGGCGATGAAGGTGGTGGGCGTGCTGCTGATCACCGCGCTCTTGGTGATTCCGGCCGCCACCGCCCGCCGCTTCGCCACGAGCCCCGAGCAGATGGCCATCGGCGCCAGCCTGACCGGCATGGCCGGCGTGGCGGCCGGGCTGGCGGCCAGCCTGCGCTGGGACCTGCCGCTCGGCCCGGCAATCGTCGCCGCCTGCGCCCTTTCATTCGTCTTTGCGAGCCTGCTCACAGCCCGGTCTTGGACAAGGGCCGGCTGAGCACCTACCTTCGCACAGGTATCCCCACCGTCAGGACGCCTGACATGACCCTCGAACGTCTGCCGCAGGTGCTGGAGTGCGCCCGCGTGGAAGAGGCCAGGACCGGCCGTCTCGAGGCCCGCCTGCGACAGGCGTTGCAGGGCCTGCCGCTGCTCTCGCGCCTGGAAGAGGCCCCCCGCCTCGACAGCCTGCGCTACTTCAGCACCCAGTACATCGCCCACGGCCCGCGGCTGGTACAGGCGCTGCGCGGTGCCGCGCGCGAGGCCGGGCTCGACCCGCTGGTGGCGCCGCTGCTCGCGCGCATCCTCGCCGCCTACCGGCTGGCCGAGGGCGAGGGCCTGAACGAGCTGCTGGAACGCGCCTACTTCGTGCAGCGGATGGTGGAAGAAGTGAACGACCGCTTCATGGTCATGGCCGGGGCGCCGCTCTTGGCACTGGACATGACCACCGCCAACCTTGTCGTGCACCAGATCCTCGGCGAGCCCTGGGCCAATGCCATCGACGACGAGGCCGTGGCTGCCGCCGGCCGCATCGTCAGCCGCCATGTGCGCGACCCGCGCCAGCTCTTTGCCGACACCGAGGCACACCGCCTGCGCATGTGGACGACGGCGTGGAAGCACTGGTCGGAGGAGCTGGCGCTGGGCGCACCGGACTTCGGGACGGGGATGAGCTGAGGGCTGAGTTGGCTCAGTTCTCGCGAAAAGCAACCAGCCGCTCCCAGACATCGGGAGGGCCAGACTCCCAGCCCCCCCGGAGCATTCTGCGAAAAAGCGGACTGCGTCGGGCCTCTGTCTCAATGCGGCGGATGAACGTCTGGCCATCATGGTCAAGCAAGTCTTCCATCAGCGTCGCCGCCAGCATTCCCAACACCACTTCCGGCCGCCGACCGACAACAGCAACAATCCCTTGCCAGCATTGCTCTGCGAGCTCCCCATCGAGCTCATACATGAACTTCTCAATGGCCCAATAGTCTGGATGACTCTGGTCACAGTCGCCCGATGTCATTCGGGCACGGATATAGGCATCCGCCCAGGCATCGACATCAAAGTGCATTGATTCTCCACCCCTGGCCATCTCCAGCCAGTCTCTTTCTCATTTGCGCGTGATGGGCAACCACTTTACGGCGCCGGGCTCGGTGTCCGCAGGCGCTGCTTCCTGCGGATGCTCGGGCGCAGGCGGCTCGGCGCTTTCGTAACCGCAGGCGACACAGTCCATCCACTCGCGCGCGCCGTCGCGGCAGAGACGGATGCGGTCGACCGCACCGCAGCGCGGGCAGGTGGCGCCGGCAATGAACATGCGTCGCGTGGTCATCGGCAATTCTCCCGCTCGAAGGGTGTTTTGTCGCGGCGGCGTTGCCCTTGCGGGACCCCTGCGGGGTAGCCGCACTTCGTGGCGTCACTTCCGGCGCGGCCCCTCACCCCAACCCTCTCCCCGCTTCCTGGGAGAGGGCGTACTGGCAAGGCGCAGGCAGATGGCACGGACATGCTTGTGCCGGCGCTGGCGTCACAGGCCGGAATGGCGCAGCAGCGCATCGATTGCGGGCGCGCGTCCGCGAAACTCGGCAAACAGCTCGGCGGCGGGACGGCTGCCGCCCTGCGCCAGTACCGTGTCGCGAAAGTGGCGGCCGGTGGCGGCATTCATCACGCCCTCTTCCTCGAAGCGCGAGAAGGCATCGGACGACAGCACCTCGG
>DAIRDY010000026.1:0-9939 GCA_036795935.1 Moraxellaceae bacterium
CTCGGGCAGGCGATGAAATTGATGCCGTTGGAGCGGATGCCCAGCGACTTCAGGATGTCGAAACCGACCTTCACTTCCTCTTCCGGCTCGGCCGCCAGCGAAATGCGCAGCGTGTCGCCAATGCCGTCAAGCAAGAGGCCGCCAAGGGCGATGGCGGACTTCACCGTGCCGGAGCGGAACACGCCGGCCTCGGTGACGCCCAGGTGCAGCGGGTTGTCGATCTGCGCCGACAGCAGGCGGTAGGCATCGAGTGTCAGGAACACGTTCGAGGCCTTCACGCTGACCTTGAACTCGTGGAAGTTGTGACGGTCGAGGATGTCGACGTGGCGCATGGCCGATTCCAGCAGTGCCTGCCCGGTGGGTTCGCCGTACTTGGTCTGGATGTCCTTTTCCAGCGAGCCGGCGTTGACGCCGATGCGGATGGACAGGCCCTTGTCGCGCGCCGCGGCAATCACTTCACGGATCTTGTGCTCGGCACCGATGTTGCCGGGATTGATGCGCAGGCAGTCGGCGCCCTTCTCCGCGACCGCGAGCGCGATACGGTGATCGAAATGGATGTCAGCCACCAGCGGCACGTCAGGCAGTTGCTGGCGGATCAGCCCGAAGGCGTCGGCGGCGTCCATTGATGGCACCGAGATGCGCACGATGTCGGCGCCTGCCTGCACGCAGCGCTGCACCTGCGCCACCGTGGCCGCCACGTCGCAAGTGTCGGTGTTGGTCATGGTCTGCACGCTGATCGGCGCATCACCGCCGACAAAGACCTTGCCGACGCGGATCTTGCGGGTGACACGGCGCTTGATCGGGGACTCGTGCATGGCAGCGGCCTCAGCGGTTGACGGTCAGCGTGGCGACGGCACCACGGGTATGCGGCGCGAGATCGACGGCACGGCCGTTGATGGTGAGCGCCACCGCCGGGGCATTGCCGACATTGACGGCAAACGGCGCACGGCCGTCCAGCGTCAGCGTGCGGCCGGCGGGAAAGTTGCTGGACGCCAGCTCGCGGCCGTCGGCTTCGCGCACGCTGACCCAGCTTTCCGCACTCAGCACCAGCAGCAGACGGTCACCGCTCGCCGGCGCCACGATGGACTGCGGCGAAGCGGGCGCCGGCAGCACGGCGGGCACGCCGGCCGCGGGCGCCACCGCAGGCACGCCCACCGGCGACGGCGCGGCGACCCGCTCCGCCGGGCGCACGGTGGCATCGATTTCCGGCGGCAGCGCAACCACCGCCACCGGCGCGGCCGGCTGGCGATCCAGCTGCGACCAGAACACGCCACCGGCCAATATCAGCACCAGCAGCAGCGACAACCAGGACAGCAGGCGGCCGACGCGCAGTCGCGGCCGCGCCAGATCGCCCAGCAGTTGCACCGGATTGCGCGGGCGCGCATCCACGGGCGGCGTCTCGGTGTCGGCGGCATAGGCCTGGTCAAAACGGCAGGCGATATCGTCGGGCGACAGTTGCACCAGCTGCGCATAGCGCCGCATGTAGCCGCGCACGAAGGCCGGCTCCGGCAACTCGCCGTAGCTGTCCGCCTCGATCAGGTTGACGATGCGCTGGGACAGCCGCAGCTCGGCAGCCACCCTGGGCACATCAAGGCCGCGCAGTTCGCGCGCCTTTTTCAGGCGGGCGCCGGGGCGTTCGGGGGTTCCATCCACAGGCACGGCGTCCTGCCGGATGTCGTCTGTCACACTCATCTTGCACTCACGGATTCTTCTGGTCGCCCTGCTGCGCGGCGGCCCAGGCCTTGAATTCCTCGCTGTCCGGATACAGCCGCTTAAGCGCCAGCTCATAGCTGGCCAGTGCGTTCTGGTCGCCGAGGCGACGCTCGATGCGGATGCCCAGCCAAAGGCTGCGGGCGGTCTGCGGCACACTGGCCGTCAGCCGGAGATAGCGCTGGTAGAAACTGCGCGCGCCCGCCAGATCATCCTGCCGGTAGCGCAGGTCGGCCATTTCCAGATTGGCCAGCGGCAGGTCGGCGTTCAGGCGCAGCGCGCGCTGGAAGGCACGCTCGGCACGCTCACGGTCACGCAACTCCAGCGCCGAACGGCCCAGACCCTCGAAGGCCTGCGCACGCATCTCGTAGCTGATGTCCGACGCCGCCTTTTCGAACTGCACGGCCGCTTCGCGGTAACGCTTTTCGCGGAACAGCAGTCCGGCGTAATTGTTGTGCGCCTGCGGATAATCCGGGCGCAGGCTCAGCGCGCGGCGGTAATGGGTGTCGGCGCCCTTGCGGTCGCCATCGCGATCCAGCAACACCGCCATCAGGTTGTGGCCTTCAGGCGACTTCGGGTCCAGTTCCAGCGCCTTGCGCAAGTGGAGCAGGGCCCGTTCATTGTCAGCCTTCTGCAGGTACTCGGCGGCAATCGCCACCCGGTCGCGGGCACCGGCCACGGTATCGGCCTTGCGATCATTCGGAAATTCCTGCACTGCACAGGCCGAAAGCAGCGCCACCGCTGCCAGCATCCACCAGGACTTCATGACGCACTCCTGAAAATCTCGCGGGCCGGCTTGTCACCCGCCGCATTGTTCTTGTTTTGCCAGCGCTCGGCGCGCCGGGTGCGGTCCTGCACCTGCCCCACCAGCTGGCCGCAGGCGGCGTCGATGTCGTCGCCGCGCGTGGAGCGGATGGTGCAGATATAGCCGGCCTCGACCAGGATTTTCTGGAAGGCGGCAATCGCTTCCCGGCTGGAACGGCCATAGGGCGCGTGCGGGAAGGGATTGAAGGGAATCAGGTTGAGCTTGCTCGGCGTGTCCTTCAGCAGGCGCACCAGCTCGCGGGCGTGGGCCGGGGTGTCGTTCACGCCGTCCAGCATCACGTACTCCATGGTGATCTTGCGGCGCCCGCCCTCTTCCGACTGGAAGCGGCCGAGGTAGCGGCGGCAGGCGGCCAGGAGTTCGGCCAGCGGGTATTTGCGGTTCACCGGGACCAGTTCGTCGCGCAATGCATCGTTGGGTGCATGCAGCGATACCGCGAGGGCGACGTCGATTTCCTCGCCGAGTCGGTCGAGCATGGGCACGATGCCCGAGGTGGACAGCGTGACGCGACGCTTGGACAGGCCGTAGGCGAAATCATCCAGCATCAGCTGCATGGCCGGCACCACGTTGTCGAAATTCAGCAGCGGCTCGCCCATGCCCATCATCACCACATTGGTGATGGCGCGCTCGCGGTTCTCGCGCAGCGGCTCGCCTTCGAAATAGGAGCGGTTGGCCACCCAGACCTGGCCGATGATCTCGGCCGTCGAGAGATCGCGCTGGAAGCCCTGCTTGCCGGTGGAGCAGAAGCTGCAGTCGAGTGCGCAGCCCACCTGCGAGGACACGCACAGCGTCTTGCGGTCGCCGTCCGGGATCAGCACGGTCTCGACCATGGAGCCCTCGCCGACCTTCATCACCCACTTGCGGGTGCCATCGGCAGAGTATTCGCGGTGGATGACCTCCGGCCCGCGGATCTCGGCGACTTGCGCCAGTTTCTCGCGCAGTGCCTTGGACACGTTCGTCATCTGCGCGAAATCATCGACGCCGATCTGGTGTATCCACTTGATGACCTGCTGGGCGCGGAATTTTTTCTCGCCCAGGGCGAGGAAGAAGTCCTCCATCTGGGCACGCGTCAGCCCCAGCAGGTTGACCTTGCCGGCAGCAGCGGAAACGGGAGACGGAGTGGGGGCGGTGTCATTCATGAGGGTCGACCGGTTGCTACACCAATTATGTCGAAGGCCCGGAGGCCGGTTCTGTTGGCCTTTGTTTGTCACCTCCGGTGCCGGAGGCGAGCGCCGCGGCCCGCGGCGGGAACATCAGGCCTCCGCCCCGTCCGGGGAGGAGGCCGATCAGCCTTAGCGGGTGCGCGGGCAGATTTCGGTGGCCGCGAAGAAGTAACTGATTTCGCGGGCAGCCGAAGTGGTGCTGTCGGAGCCGTGGGCGGCATTCTCGTCGATGCTGACGGCGAAGTCGGCACGGATGGTACCGGCGGCAGCGTCCTTGGGATTGGTGGCGCCGAGGATTTCACGGTGGGCCAGCACGGCGTTCTCGCCTTCCAGCACCGAGACCACGACCGGGCCGGAGGTCATGAAAGCCACGAGGTCACCGAAGAAGCCGCGCTCCTTGTGCTCGGCATAGAAGCCTTCGGCTTCGGACTTCGAGAGGTGCTTCATCTTGGCAGCGACCACCTTGAGGCCGGCCTTCTCGAAACGGGCATAGATTTCGCCGATCACGTTCTTGCCAACCGCGTCCGGCTTGATGATGGACAGGGTACGTTCGACAGCCATGGTGCTCTCCACTGGAACA
This sequence comes from Moraxellaceae bacterium, assembly GCA_036795935.1. Classification (GTDB taxonomy): domain Bacteria; phylum Pseudomonadota; class Gammaproteobacteria; order Pseudomonadales; family Moraxellaceae; genus UBA2031. Next base: position 4,277 of record DAIRDY010000026.1, read on the forward strand.
AAGGTAAGGGAATCGGGAAATAGTTCCCGGAAAATCAATAAGTTATGAACAAACCTTGAGGCCCGCCCAAAACAAAGCCGCGATTATACGCAGCTTTGGCGGCAATGCCATGATGACCGCGGGGTCGGCCCGCTTCGGGGAGGCAGCGGACGGGGATCAGACCTCGTCCATCCAGGCCAGCTGGATGGCCTCGAGGATCTTCTCGCCGCAGTGCTTCGGATCGTCATCGAAATCCGGCAACTCCAGCACCCACTGCATGAGGTCGGTGAAGCGGATGGCTTTCGGGTCCACCTCGGGATGGGTTTCTGCGAGCGAGATGGCAATCTCGCGCGAATCGGTCCATTTCAGCGACATGTCAGGCTCCTGTTCACAGTTTGCTGAAAACGCCCACCCCGGGTGTTTTCAGCCCGCGATGCCGGCACATGTCCGGCGTCGCCCCGCACGGAGTCAACCACTTAACCGTGACTGACTCGCGACCCGGCCACGCCTGGCGGGTCTCAGTGCTTTTCCGAGGCGTGGTTGATCGTGTACTTCGGGATTTCCACCACCAGGTCCTCGTCGGCGACGATGGCCTGGCAGGACAGGCGGGAATCCGGCTCCAGGCCCCAGGCCTTGTCGAGCATGTCCTCTTCCAGCTCGTCGGCCTCGTTCAGCGACTCGGCGCCCTCGCGCACGACGACATGGCAGGTGGTGCAGGCACAGGACATCTCGCAGGCATGCTCGATCTTGATGCCGTTGCGCAGCGCGGCCGCGCAAATCGACTCACCTTTCTCGGCGTCAATGACCGCGCCCTCGGGGCAGATGTCGTGGTGGGGCAGGAAAACAATCTGGGGCATGGTTTATTCGCTCTCGATCTGGTCCAGGCGCTTGCCGGCCAGTGCTTGCTGCACGCCCGCATTCATGCGCCGTGCGGCATAGGGTTCGCTGGCAGCATTCAGTGCCTTGACGCCGGCACGCACCGCGAGCACGTCGTCGCCGGCCATGGCCTCGCGCAACTCGCGCATCGCGCTGTCGATCTGCGCGCGCTCGTCGGCCTCGAGCAGCGCCTCGCCATCCTCGGCCAGGGCCGCCGCCAGCGCCAGCAACAGGCGCTCGCCCTCGACCTTTTCCTCGACCAGCGCGCGCGCCTGCTTGTCAGCTTCTGCCGCCGCAAACGACTCGCGCAGCATGCGCGCAATCTCGTCATCGGCAAGACCGTAGGACGGCTTCACCGTGATGTCGGCCCGGACCCCGGAGGTGGTTTCCAGCGCGCCGACATTGAGCAGGCCGTCCGCATCGACCTGGAAGCTGACACGGATGCGCGCGGCCCCGGCCACCATCGGCGGAATGCCGCGCAACTCGAAGCGCGCCAGCGAGCGGCAGTCGGCGACACGCTCGCGCTCGCCCTGCACGACATGGATGGCCATCGCAGTCTGGCCATCCTTGAATGTGGTGAACTCCTGGGCCATGGCCACCGGAATCGTGCTGTTGCGCGGCACGATCTTCTCGACCAGTCCGCCCATGGTCTCAAGCCCCAGCGACAGCGGAATCACGTCCAGCAGCAGCATGTCGCTGTCGGGCTTGTTGCCGGCCAGCACGTCGGCCTGGATGGCGGCGCCGATGGCCACGACCTTGTCCGGATCGATGTCGGTGAGCGGCGGGCGCCCGAAAAATTCCGCGACCTGTGCCCGCACCAGCGGCACGCGCGTGGCGCCACCGACCATGACCACGTCCTGCACTTCATCCACCTTGACGCCGGCATCGCGCAGCGCGCGGCGACAGGCCTTGAGCGTGCGCTCGACCAATGGCGCAACCAGCGCCTCGAAGGCCGCACGGTCCAGCATGACGTCGCGACCTTCAAAACGGATCACCGCCTGTTCGCTGTCGGTCAGGGCCTCCTTCGCGGCGCAGGCGGCATCCAGCAACGCGCGCTGCTGCGCGGCATCCGGCGCGGCAATCCCGCTTTGCGCGAGCACCCAGCGCGCAATCGCATGGTCGAAATCGTCACCGCCGAGTGCGGAGTCACCGCCGGTGGCCAGCACCTCGAACACGCCGCGATGCAGGCGCAGCACGGAAATGTCGAAGGTGCCACCGCCCAGGTCATACACCGCATGCACGCCCTCGGCGCCCTTGTCGAGACCGTAGGCGACGGCGGCGGCCGTGGGTTCGCTGAGCAGGCGCAGCAGCTTGAGCCCGGCCAGTTGCGCCGCATCCTTGGTGGCCTGGCGCTGGGCCTCGTCGAAATACGCCGGCACGGTGATGACGGCGCCGGTCAGCTCGCCACCCAGTGCCGCCTCGGCACGCGCGCGCAGCACGGCCAGGATGTCGGCCGACACCTGTACCGGGCTTTTTTCACCGGCCGCGGTGATCAGGTAGGGCATGCCCTGCTCGCCACCGGCAAAGCGGTAGGGCAGCTCGCCGCCCAGCCGCTTCACGTCGGCAAGGCCGCGCCCCATGAGGCGCTTCACGGAAACAATGGTGTTGAACGGGTCACTGGCCGCCGCCGCCCTGGCCTCATGGCCAACGCGACGCTCGCCGTCAGGGAAGTAGCGCACCACCGATGGCAGCAGGTGACGGCCGGCCGCATCGGGCAACGTGCGCGCCTTGGCACTCTGCACGGTGGCGACCAGCGAATTCGTGGTGCCGAGGTCGATACCGACCGCCAGACGGTGCCGGTGCGGCGCGGTGCTCTGCCCCGGCTCGGCAATCTGCAGCAAGGCCATCAGTCGTCGTCTCCCGGGCCATCATCGTTGTCGTACTCGTCGTCTTCGAGACGTGCCTCGCGGTCGACGATGTCATCCAGCAGCTTGGCCATGAACTGCATCTTGCGCACGGTGTCGGCGGCCTCGGCCCAGTCCTGCTCGCGGTAGTCGAGGGCAAACTCGCGGCCCAGGCCCTGCAACCAGTCTTCCGCCTCCTCGCGCAGGCTGGCGAGCGCGGCCAGGTCGTCCGCCTCCTCCAGCTGCTCGCGCAACTCCATCTGCGCCATCAGGAAATCAGTGTCGGAGACCGTGGCCGACTCCGGCGGCAGGGCATGGCCGGCCAGCGCCAGCAGATGACGGGCACGCAGCACCGGATCGCGCAGCGTACTGAAGGCGGTATTTATGTCGGCCGCACGGGCCACGGCCGCATGCTGCACCTCGGGCGCCTCGCCGGCGACGCGGTCGGGATGGAACTGCTTCTGCAAGGCGCGGTAACGCGGCAGCAGCGCTGCCTCGTCAAGCTCGAAGGCCGGTGCAAGGTCGAACAGCTGGAAGTAATCAGTCATCGAAGCCACGCGTGTTTCCGTCAGGCCTGCCCGGGAGCGTCACGGCGTGACGGGCAGTGGGAACAGGACGCGGCAGCCACAGCGAAATACCGCATTCAGCGCTGAGGGCGGCACCGGACCGCCGACCTCAGACAGTGAAGGATTCGCCGCAGCCGCACTCGCCCTTCTGGTTGGGATTGCGGAACTTGAAGCCCTCGTTCAGCCCTTCCTTCACGAAATCCATTTCCGTGCCGTCGATATAGGCCAGGCTCTTGGGGTCGACAATCACGTTCACGCCATGCGAGCTGAAGATGATGTCTTCAGGTTGGGTTTCGTCGACAAACTCGAGCACATACGCAAGACCCGAGCAGCCCGAGGTCTTGACGCCGACGCGCACGCCGACGCCACGGCCGCGACTGGCAAGGAAGTCGGCGACATGGCGTGCCGCGCTTTCGGAAAGGGTCACCGCCATGATCAGGCTCCCGGCTCTTCCTGGTGATGCTTCTTGCGGTAGTCGGCCACCGCCGCCTTGATCGCGTCCTCGGCCAGCACCGAGCAGTGGATCTTCACCGGCGGCAGCGCCAGCTCTTCGGCGATCTGCGTGTTCTTGATGCCCATGGCCTCGTCCAGGCTCTTGCCCTTCACCCACTCGGTGACCAGCGAGCTGGAGGCAATGGCCGAGCCACAGCCGTAGGTCTTGAAGCGCGCATCCTGGATGATGCCGTCGTCGCTGACCTTGATCTGCAACTGCATGACGTCGCCGCAAGCCGGCGCGCCGACCATGCCGGTGCCGACGCTGGCATCGTTCTTGTCGAGCTTGCCGACGTTGCGCGGGTTCTCGTAGTGGTCGATGACCTTGTCGCTGTATGCCATTTCATTTGCCTCCGATTCCGGTAACGCCCTCCCCCGTGCGCGGGGAGGGGATGAAGTGAAGAGCGCGGCTGTCGCCCCTCACCCCGACCCTCTCCCCGCAAGCGGGGAGAGGGAGAAAATCAATGTGCCACCCACTCGACGCTGTTGAGGTCGATGCCGTCCTTGTACATGTCCCAGAGCGGCGACAGCTCGCGCAGCCGGTTCACGGCCTGCTGGGCATGACCGATGACAAAGTCGATGTCCGCCTCGGTGGTGAAGCGGCCGATGCTGAAGCGGATGGAGCTGTGGGCCAGCTCGTCGGTGAGGCCGAGCGCGCGCAACACATAGGACGGCTCGAGGCTGGCCGAGGTACAGGCCGAGCCCGAGGACACCGCCATGTCCTTGAGCGCCATGATCAGCGACTCGCCCTCGACGAAGTTGAAGCTGACGTTCAGGTTGTGCGGCACGCGCTGTCCGGCATCACCGTTCAGGAACACCTGCTCCAGGCCCGAGAGGCCCGCCCACAGGCGGTCGCGCAGCGCGCGGATGCGCTCGTTCTCGGCATGCATCTCGGCCTTCGCAAGGCGGAAAGCCTCGCCCATGCCGACGATCTGGTGCGTGGCCAGCGTCCCGGAGCGGAACCCGCGCTCGTGACCGCCGCCGTGCATCTGCGCCTCGAGGCGCACGCGCGGCTTGCGGCGCACATAGAGCGCACCAATTCCCTTGGGACCGTAGCTCTTGTGCGCGGAAAAGCTCATCAGGTCGACCTTCATCGTCTCCAGGTCGATGTCCACCTTGCCGGTGCTCTGCGCGGCATCGACATGGAAGAGAATACCGCGGGCACGGGTGATCTCGCCGATGGCGGCGATGTCGGTGATGGTGCCGATCTCGTTGTTCACGTGCATCAGCGAGACCAGGATGGTGTCGTCGCGCAGCGCCGCCTCGACCATGGCCGGCGTGATCAGGCCGGAGCCCGGCAGCGGATCGAGATAGGTGATCTCGAAGCCTTCACGCTCGAGCTGGCGGCAGGTGTCCAGCACCGCCTTGTGCTCGATCTTGCTGGTGACGATGTGCCGGCCCTTGCCCTGGTAGAAATGCGCCGCGCCCTTGATGGCGAGGTTGTCGGACTCGGTGGCGCCGGACGTCCAGACGATTTCACGCGGGTCGGCGCCAACCAGGTCGGCGACCTGGCGGCGCGCCGTCTCGATGGCCTCTTCGGCCTGCCAGCCATAGGCATGCGAGCGCGAGGCCGGGTTGCCGAAATTCCCCTCCTGGGTCAGGCACTCCACCATCTTCTGGGCCACGCGCGGATCGACGGGCGTGGTGGCGGAGTAGTCGAGATAGATCGGTCGCTTCATTTGCTTCACCTGGCAATCGGCTGGGTGCGGTGGACACCCGGGAATCAGTTGGTGGCGAGGCGCTCGCCGGGGCTATGCAGCTGGCGCTGGCGTTCACTCTGGCGCAGCGCCACCGCCTGCACCTCGCGGCGGTCGACCAGCTCCTGCAGGCTGATGCCGGCAAGAAAGGTGTGCAGCTGGGCGCTGAGATCGCTCCACAGCTCGTGGGTCAGGCAGGTGGCGCCCTG
>DAIRDY010000026.1:10039-15930 GCA_036795935.1 Moraxellaceae bacterium
CGCGCATGCAGGGCCAAATCCAGCATCGCGGTCACGGCGTAGCGTCCTTTCGTGGTCAAGCGCATCGGGAAGCCCTCCGGCAAGGCCCGGCCGGCAGCCGGGACGGGAACAGCCCCAGTCTGTCTATTCCGAGTAAATCAGTCAACCATTTAGCCCAGTAAAACGGTCGGGCATTCTAGCGGCGAGCGCCCGCAGATGCCAGCTCAACGGCCGGCCGGGCCGTCCTCGGGCAGGTCCGGCTGCAGGGCAGCCAGGTCCTCGGCCTTCAGGGCCTCGGGCTTCTGGTCACAGAAACCGGGGCTCAGGCGGCTGAAGGCCTCGCACATGCGGTCCATGCGCGCATCAGCCTGCTGCATGTGGTCCAGCAGGTGACGCAGGGCCTCGACCACGGGATCGGGCAGGTCGGGTGCGGCGGCATAGGCCTGGAAGCCGATTTTCTCGGCGAACTGGCGGCGCGCCTGCTCGGCGGCATCGACATCGTGCTTGAGGATGAGCCGCGCCGGGTTGCCGACCGCGGTGGCGCCGGCCGGCACCGGCTTGGTGACCACGGCGTTGGAGCCGATCTTGGCCCCGTCGCCGATCAGGATGGGGCCGATGACCTTGGCGCCCGCTCCCACCACCACGCCGTTGCCCAGCGTGGGATGGCGCTTGCCGGCATCCCAGCTGGTGCCGCCAAGCGTGACCCCGTGGTAGAGCGTGACGTCATCGCCGATCTCGGCGGTCTCGCCGATGACCACGCCCATGCCGTGGTCGATGAAGAAGCGGCGGCCGATCTTCGCGCCGGGATGGATCTCGATGCCGGTCAGAAAGCGTGACACGGAGGAAATCCAGCGCGCCAGCCCCTTCCAGTTCGCGAGCCACAGCGCATGCGCCCAGCGGTGGAAGATGTTGGCGTGGATGCCGGGATAGTTGAGCAGCACCTCGAGCGTGTTGCGGGCCGCGGGATCGCGGTCGAACACCGAGGCAATGTCTTCTTTCAGTCGGTCGAACATGAACCGTTACCTGTGTCTGTGGCAGCCCTGAACCGCAGGTGCGAATGCATTCGCACCGGCGGGGCCGTGCGTCAGTCCTTTTTCTTCAAGGCGGCGAGTTCCGCCGCGATCTCCTGCAGGCGGGTGAAGATGCCGCGCCACATGTTGTACTCGATGCGGTCCAGTCGCACCCGCCCGAACAGCCGGCGCGCCCGCGCCATCAGCTGCCGCGGGTTGTCCGGCGCAAGGAAGCCGGTGTCGAGCAGCATCTGCTCGAAGTGCGTGTAAAAACGCTCCATGTCGCCATGCGGCACCACTTCCTGGTCCCAGTTCAGGAACTGCACCGGCATGCGGTTTTCCTCGGGCACCGGCTCTGCAGTGGCCGCCAGATGCGCCATGCGCACCTCGTAACACAGCACCTGCACCGCCGCGGCGACATTGAGCACGCCGTATTCGCTGTCGGAAGGAATGCAGACATGGTACTGGCAGCGCTGCAGTTCGTCGTTGGTCAGGCCGCGGTCCTCGCGCCCGAAGACAATGGCGACCGGACTGGCCGCCGCCTCGGCCTGCACGGCGAGCCCGGCCTGGCGCGCATCCATCATCGGCCAGGGAATGGTGCGCGAGCGGGCACTGGTGCCGAGCACCAGCGAGCAGTCGGCCACTGCCTCCTCCAGCGTGGCCACCACGCGGGCGCGCGCCAGCACGTCGGAGGCGCCGGAGGCCAGCGAGGTGGCTTCGGCGCTGGGGAACACCTTGGGATCGACCAGGCAGAGGTCGGTGAGACCCATGGTTTTCATGGCGCGCGCCGCCGCGCCGATATTGGCCGGCAGCGTGGTGTTGACGAGGACGATACGGACGTTGGCAAGCATGGGAACGGGCATGGACAGGAAGGCCGGGCATGGTAGCAAAAGGCAGCGCCGCCATCTCCTTAGCAGGCAGTGCGGGATTCCCGGCGCCGGCCGGGACGGCTACAATCCGCGCCCTCAACCCCGTTCTTTGACAGAGTGCCCTCCCCATGCAACCCATGCTCAACATGGCGCTGCGCGCCGCCCGTGCCGCCGGCGACCTGATCCGCCAGTCCGCCGAAAAGGTCGACCTGGTCGATGTCGAGGCCAAGGGCATCAACGACTATGTCACCAAGGTCGACCGCGCCGCCGAACGCGCCATCATGGACGTGTTGCAGAAGACCTACCCGACACACGGCTTCCTCGGCGAGGAGACCGGCCGCCGTGACGGCAAGGGCGAAGGGGCGGACTGGCTCTGGATCATCGATCCCCTCGACGGCACCACCAACTTCATCCACGGCTTTCCGCAGTTCGCGGTCTCCATCGCCGTGCAGCACAAGGGCGTCACCGAGCACGCCGTGGTGCTGGACCCGGTCAAGCGCGAAGAATTCACCGCCAGCCGCGGCCGTGGTGCCGCCATGAACGGCCGCCGCCTGCGCGTGACCAGCCGCAAGGGCCTGGAGGGCGCGCTCATCGGCACCGGCTTCCCCTTCCGCCCGGACCAGCAGCCGCACATGGACAACTACCTCGGCATGTTCCGCGACGTGGCGAAGCAGACCGCCGGGCTGCGCCGCGCCGGCGCCGCCTCGCTGGACCTTGCCTATGTGGCCGCCGGCCGCCTCGACGGCTTCTTCGAATTCGGGCTCTCGCCCTGGGACCTGGCCGCCGGTGACCTGCTGATCCGCGAGGCCGGCGGCCTGGTCAGCGACTTCGGTGGCGGCCACGGCTACCTCGACTCGGGCAATGTCGTTGCCGGCAATCCCAAGCTGCTGAAAGCCCTGCTCGGCGCGCTGGCGCCGCATGTCAGCGACGCGCTGCGCCGCTAGTCCGTCTGCCTGAGCGGGCGCCAGGATGGCGCCTGCTATGATGGCCGCGAATGACGATGCCCGAGGGACCGCTGTGCGGCACCGCCTCCTCCACCTGCTTGCCTTCCTGCCCTGCCTGCTGCTGCCGGCAGCGGCGGTGGCTGCGCCGCTGGCGCTGGCTGGCCCGGTGCCGGAGACGCGGCTCGACCGCCATGCCCGCTATGTCTGCGACCCCGGTGACACACTGACGCTGGCCGACGTGCAGGCGCAGACACTGCGCCCCGCGCCCAGCGGTCTCGCGCTGGGCTACCGCCGCGGCAGTTGCTGGGTGCAGGTGACCGTTGCCAATGCCGGTGACCGCCCGCTGGAACTGGTGCTCTTGTTGCGCCTGCCCATCCTCGACGATGTCGAGCTGCACGCCCCCGGTCACCAGCCCGACTACTGGCGCACCGGCGACCTCCTGCCTTGGCATGAGCGTCCGCTGGCACAGCGCCATTTCAGCTTTCCGCTGCAGCTGGCACCCGGCCAGCAGCAGGCACTCTGGCTGCGCGTCAAAAGCAGCAGCGTGATGAACCTGCCGCTGTCGGTCAGCGGTCGCGAGGAGCTGCTCAGCGCACAGGAAAATGCCAACTGGCTGCAAGGGCTGGTCTATGGCGTCATCGTCGGCCTGATCGCCTACCACTTCTTCCTGTGGCTGGCGCTGCGCGAGCGCATCTACCGCTTCTACGTGCTCTACGGCCTGTTCGCACTGGGTTACCTGCTCTGTTTCCAGGGCTATGCCTACCAGCTGTGGCCCGACTCGCCACGCTGGAATGCGCACGCGCAGCTGCTGTTCGTGTTCCTCGCCCTGACCGCCGCCACGCTGTTCGCTCGCGACTATCTGGCGACGCGTGACTGGCCGGCGGCCGACCGACTGCTGCAGGGCGTGGCATTGCTTACCGGCGGCGTCGCCTTGCTGCAGTTCATCATGCCTGCGCAACCGGCCTACCAGTTGCAGGGGGTGCTGGGCGCCGGCTCCGGGCTGGTCGCGCTCGCCATCGGCATTGCGCGCTGGCGCCAGGGCGTGAGCCAGGCGCGGGTGTTCGTGCTGGCCTGGAGCCTGCTCATCGCCGGCACCACGCTCCTGTCGCTGCAGAATTTCATGGTGGTGCGCATCTCCATCCTCACCGCCTTCAGCGGCATGGAAGTCGGCCTTGTGCTGCAGCAGTTGCTGCTGGCCTTCGGCATGGCCGAACGCGTCAACCGGCTGAAGGAGGAGCAGCGCCGGCAGGAAGCCGCGGTGCTGCGCGCCAATGCCGAAAATGCCGCCAAGACGGAATTCCTGGCCAAGATGAGCCACGAGATCCGCACGCCGATGAATGCCCTGCTCGGCATCACGCAGCTGCTGCAGGACACCTCGCTCGACACCACGCAGCGCAGCTATGTCGACACCCTGCACAACTCCGGCCATGCCCTGCTGCACGTGATCAACGACATCCTCGACTATTCCAAGATTGCCGCCGGCAAGGTCGAGCTGGAGCAGACCGATTTCGACCTGCATGCCCTGCTCGACGAATGCGTGCGCGTGTTCGCGCTCAATGCCCAGGAAAAGTCGCTGTCGCTGGACTGCGTGATCGCGCCCGAGGTCCCCGCCTGCGTGCGCGGCGACCCCAACCGCCTGCGCCAGGTGCTGCTCAACCTGCTCAGCAACGCCATCAAGTTCACGCACCAGGGCCGCGTGCAACTGCGCGTGGCGATGCAACCGGCCGCCGGCGCGGCGCTGCGGCTGGCCGTCGAGGTCGAGGACAGCGGCATCGGCATCGCCCGCGACAAGCAGGACAGCCTGTTCAACTGGTTCACCCAGGCCGACTCGTCAACGGCGCGCGAATACGGCGGAACCGGCCTCGGCCTCACCATCAGCCAGCAACTGGTACAGCTGATGGGTGGCGCCATCACCGTCGCCAGCGAGGAGGGCAAGGGCGCCTGCTTCCGCTTCGAGGTCGACCTGCAGCCGGGGCAGATGCTGCCGCCGGCACCGGCCGCACTGGCCGGGCTGCCACCGGACTACAGCGGCCTGCGCGTGCTGGTGGTGGAAGACAACCCGATCAACCAGATGGTGATCAGCGGCCTGCTGCGCAAGCTCGGCATCCAGCCGCGGCTGGCCAGCAGCGGCGTCGAGGCGGTCGACCTGCTGCGCGAGCAGCATGCCGCCTTCGACCTTGCCTTGATGGACTGCGAAATGCCGCGCCTCGACGGCTACGACACCACGCGCGCCATCCGCGCCATGGAGCGCCACCTGGGTCAGCCGCGACTGCGCATCGTCGCCCTCACCGCCCATGCCCTGCCCGAACACCGCGAGGCCTGCCTGGCCGCCGGCATGGACGATTACCTGTCCAAGCCGCTGATGCTGCCGACGCTGGTCGCGCTGCTCGGCCGCCACTTTCCGCGCCCGGCCAGCCACCCGGCCTGAGCGCTCCTCCCGGCGGGCGCAGGGCGGGACAGGCGGCATGGCCGACACGCCCGATGCGACCTATATGTTCCGGCACGCAGCCCGGGAAGCTGCGGCAGGAGGCAGTCATGCGCATGCAGTCGGGGCTTGTAGCCCTGGAAAAGGCGGTGGAAAGGGAAATCCTGGCGTTCTTCACGCTGCTCGGCGCCGGCGAGGCCCCCGAGGACTGGCGGCCCGAGGCCTTGCCGGTTCGCGAAGGCGGCACGACCGCCGACATGACAATGCGCCAGCAGGGGGCGCGGCGCGGCTACCCAAAGTAAAAAGACGGCTGCCGGCTCCCCCCGCACAAGCGCGGACACAGGCGCGGCAAGTCTGGCGCCGCCACAGGTGCCTATTTGGTCAGGATCAGCTTGTTGTTGCTGGTCAGGCGCAGGCGGTATTCCTCGCCGGCATGGCGGATGCGGACTTCGCGCCCGGTGGCAAACAACCGCGCCGAGTCGATGACCGGCAGACCGGCGTCGGCCCCGGTGGGCATGGCAGTTTCCGTCAGCGGCTGGCTCATGGCAGACCCGATGCTTGTGAATGATTATCAAATGATATTGATTATCATTTGATAATCAAGCCCCTGCCCCGCCGTTTCCGCCCAATAAAAAACCGGACCCAGGGTCCGGTTTTTTATTGG
>DAIRDY010000027.1:0-5865 GCA_036795935.1 Moraxellaceae bacterium
TGGCTGGCCCGACCGCCGCTGCCCGACAGTCTGCGCGCGCCACAGCGGGCCGTGGTTGTCGGTGCCGGCATTGCCGGTGCCGCCACCGCCGCCCGGCTCGCGCTGCGCGGCTGGGAGGTGACCGTGCTTGACGCCGGTCCGGGCCCCGGCGCCCCCGGCTGGACCGCCGCCTCCGGCAATCCGGCTGCCATCCTCTACCCCAAGCTCGCGCCGGCCGCGCTGGCCGACGACCACTTCCAGCAGCAGGCCTACCTGTTCACGCTGCGCGAGCTGGCGGCACTGCCCGCCACCTCCGGACTCTGGCAGCCCTGCGGCGTGCTGCAGCTGCTGGCCGGCAACCAGGTGCGCGAAGGCGACAAGCTCGCCGGCCACCCCTGGGCCGGCCTGCTCGCCCGTGCCTGCACCCCCGAGGCAGCCAGCCAGCTTGCCGGCATCGCCCTGCCCTGTGCCGCGCAGTTCTATCCCGGCGCCGGCTGGCTGGATGCCGCCGGCTTCTGCCGCCAGTTGCTGGCCACGCCCGGCATCCACCTGCAGACGCAACGCCCGGTGGCCCGGCTGGCACAGGACGACGCCGGCCACTGGCAGGCGCTGGCCGCCGATGGCCGACTGCTGGCCAGCGCACCGGTACTGGTGCTGGCCGGCGGTCTTGGCATGCGTGCACTGCCGGAAACGGACGGACTGCCACTGCGGCCCGTGCGCGGCCAGATCTCGCGCCTCGCGCCGTCTGCGGCATCCAGAGGGCTGCGCACCGTGCTCTGTTACGGGGGCTATCTGAGCCCGGTACTGCCGGGCGGGGAGCATTGTCTCGGCGCCACCTTCCAGCCGGGGCGCGAGGACATCGAGGAAGCCGCCGACGACCACGCCGAGAATCGCGCCGGCCTGCGCCAGCTGCTGCCGGCACTGGCCGACAGCCTGCCGCCGACGGCGGCCTGGCAGGGCCGCGCCGCGCTGCGCTGCCAGAGCCCGGACTACCTGCCGATGGTGGGGCCGCTGGCCGATGCCGCCGTCATGGCAGCGGACTACGCCGGGCTCGCCGACGGCCGCGTGCAGGACTATCCGACACTGGCCGTGCGCCCCGGGCTGTATGCCAACCTCGCGCACGGCTCCAAGGGTTTCACCAACGCGCTGCTGTCGGCCGAAGTGCTGGCCGCCGAACTCTGCGGCGAGCCGGCGCCGGTGTCGCAGGCCTGCCTGGATGCGCTGCACCCGATGCGCTTCGTCATCCGCGCACTGCGCCGCCGCCAGGCACCGCGCTGAGGCCTCGCGCACACCCCATCGACAGCGCCATGGCGTTTGCCATTGCCATTTTCAGCTGCGGCTTTGGTCGCACATCGTTTGCGTATCTGGCGTCGCTGCGCGGCTGCATCCGCACGCACGGCCGGCACACAGGCCGCGCTGGCAGCCGCGCCCGGTGCTGACCTGACGCGGCGCTGCGGAAAAGCGGCGTTCAGATCTGGCTTTCGCCGATCTGTGCGCAGAGGCGACGAAGGATCTGCCGGCGCGAGACCACGCCCTGCACGCGGCCGCTGCCATCCACCACCGGGTACTGCTTGGGCTTTTGCTGCTGCATGGCGTTGGCCAGATCGAGCGCGCTGGCCTCGGGGTCGGCGGTGAGCACGTCGCGGCGCATGATGTCGCCGACCGTGGCCACGCGCTCGGAGTAATAGGCCACCTGCAGCACCACGTTCAGGCAGTCGTGCTCGGACACCCAGCCGATGAGGCGGCCGTCGGCATCAAGCACGGGGCCGCCGAGCAGTTCGTTGCCGACCAGAGCGGTGGTGGCCTCGACCACGGGGGTGTCGGCGCGGAAGCTGACGAACTGCCGGCTCATGCAGTCCTTGACGGGAATGAGGGTGGTCGGGGTGCGCATGTCGTTCTCCTGAAACAGGCCGCGCGGGCTCGCGGCATGAGCGGCCGGCGGATGGCCGGACCGGGGCGCCGGCAACGGGGATGGCCCGGCACCGGCAGTTCAGGAGGGTCAATGCAATTTCGCGGCCAGCCGCGGGGCCGGCCAGAGCCCGGGAATCCGGCGTACCGGCGCACCGCAACAAGGCACTGCACTGTGCTGGCGCTGATTACGCCCGGCAACAGTGCAGCAAGCGATCATCAGAGGCGACGCAGATAAAAATACAGCGGGAAGGCATCGCCCTTGCTGTCCATGGCGCCGAGCACGGTGTTGTCGTCGACCAAACGGAAGTGGTCGAAGATGGGGTGCTTGTCGTAAACCATGGTCGCGGTGACCACGCCGCGGTACTTCACCGCACGCAGGCTGGCCGCGCCCATCACGTTGCTGGCCACGCGGCTGCCGTCATCCTGCTTGCAGATGATGGGCTGCACGTCGTTGGCGCTGCGGAAGGTCTTGCCATCCCACTTCATGGCGCCAAGCTGCTTTTCGCCAGGGTGGCCGGTGTTGAACACACCGCCGGTCCATTCGCCGAGCATGAACTCCTCCGCCACGGCCGGCAGTGCATCAAAAAACGCATCAAGTTCGGTCAGGTCGACCTTGTCAGTGCGGGCAATCAGGGCATTCAGCGTGGCAGTGGCGCTCATGTCGTCAGTCTCTGTGCAATCAGGAAGAAGGTCGGGGCGGTTACGGCATCAGCAGCACGGGCTTCACCGTGCGCGCGGCCTGCATGTCGGCCACCGCCTGGTTGATGTCGGCAAAGGCATAGGTTTTCACCAGTTTTTCCAGCGGCAGGCGGCCTTCGCGGTACCAGCCGATCATGCGCGGGATGAATTCGCGCGGCACGGCATCGCCTTCGATGGTGCCGCGGATCATCTTGCCGGAATACAGCAGCTGGCCCAGGTCCAGCGGCAGCGTGGCGCCCGGCTTGCTGACGCCGGCACAGGCCAGCACACCCTGCGACTGCAGCGCGCCGAAGGCGGTGGCAATCACCTCGGGAATGCCGGTGCAGTCGAGCGCGCGGCTGACGCCGCCCAGCGCGCGCAGCGCCTTGGGCAGGTTCTCGGTGGTCCGGCTGTTGAAGGCATGGGTGGCGCCCAGCTCCTTGGCGAGCGCGATGCGGCCGTCGTCGATGTCGACGGCGACAATGGTGCGGCAACCCAGGATTTTTGCGGCCACCACGGCCGACAGCCCGACCGTGCCACAACCGAACACCGCGACGCTGTCCTCGGCGCTGGCAGCGAGCGCGATCATCACCGAGGCCATGCCGGTCTGCACGCCGCAGGCCAGCGGTGCCATCAGTGCCGGCGGCAGCTCGGGCGCGAGCCTGACGATGTTGTTGACACTGGCCACCGCATGCGTGGCAAACGACGACTGCGCAAAGAAATGGCCGGTGATGGGCGTGCCCGCCAGCGACACCGGCGAGCTGCCATCGGCGCGCAGGCCGCGGAAGCCGAGCCAGGAACTCTTGCAATAGCCCGGCGCACCGCCCTTGCATTTGGGGCATTGGCCGCAGGACGAAAAACTCATCAGCACGCGGTCACCAATGGCGAACTCGCTGACGCCCTCGCCCAGGGCAATCACCTCGCCCACGCCTTCGTGGCCGAGCACGGCCGGCAGCGGCGTGCCGATGTCGTGGTCGCGCGCAGAGAGATCGGTGTGGCAGATGCCGCAGGCCAGCACCCGTACCTGCACTTCGGCCGGACCGGGTGCGGCCAGCTCGCAGGCTTCGAGCGCAAACGGTTCGCCGCGGCGGGCGATGGCAGCCGTGATTTGCATGGGCACTCCGGGCTCAGTCGCCGACACGCGCCATCCAGGCGCTGACGCGGGGGAATTCGGCAAAGCGCGGCGCCAGATGGCTGGTGCGCCGCACTTCGGCGAGCTGCGACACCACGGCGATGTCGGCCAGCGTGCACTGCCCGCCCACCAGCCAGTCGCCCTCGGCCAGCAGGCCCTCGAGATGCCGCAGATGTTCGAGAAACTGTCCGGTGACCGTGGCGGCGTCGTACTTGCCGATGCCCTGCGCGCGCAACTTCTGCCGCATCATCGGCACGGCGCTGGTGACAATCAGCTTCTTTTCCCAGGCCGGACGGCCCTGCTGGATCACGGCAAAGGCCTTGTCGGCCGCCTCTGTCCACATGAAGCGAAAATAGACCTCGTACCAGTACAGGGACTCGTCGGCCCAGTCCTCGAAAATGTGCACGAGATGCGCTTCGCGACCGCTTTTCGGGATCAGCGCGGGCTCCGGGTGACGTTCCTCGATGAAGGCCGCAATGCGCGAGCTGTCCTGGATGCGTTCGCCGTCATACTCCAGCACCGGCAGCTTGCCCGCCGGCGACAGCTTGCCTGCCGCCAGCACGCGCAGGCCGTTGTACTCGCGCACCTGGAACGGCAGGCCCTTGTGGCGCAGCAGGCGACGAACCTTGCCGCAGTAAGGGGAAATTTCCCACTGGTGAAGAATGATCTCGGGCATGACGCGGGCTCGCTCGGAGAGAGTCGCCCGACTTTACGGTCCGCCCCGGGCACTGCCAATGACCGCAAATGGCAAAGCACTGGCCCCACGTGACAGCCGCCTCATCCGTGTCGCGCCCGGCCCCGTCTGCCGCCCCGTCGCCCCGGCGCTCAGCGCGGCAGGGCAATCCCGCCCTCGCGCTCCCACTCGCAGCGCACCTGCAAGGGCCCGCCCGGCGCATGGAAGCCGCCCTCGCAATCCCAGATGAAGGTGTGCACCCCTGACAGCTCCGTCTCCAGATGCACCTTTGCACTCACCCAGTACATCTGCTGCAGCAGCTCCTCGAACTTCTTCATCCACAACTGCCACTCATACTCGATGGCGCGGTAGCTCGCCCCGAAATGAATGACCTGGGTCTGGTAGGTACCGGCCATTTCGTCAAAGCCCGAAATGCCGAACATCTCGCGGCAGATGAACGGCCAGCCGTCCGCATCCGGCAGCGACTCCACCACCTGACGGTTGTGTGCGCGCCGCACACGGCGTTCCATCTGCAGGCCGTAGGCAATGTCGCGCACTACACCGTAGACGATTGATTCCTGGTCCATCGTGAGCCCCGCATCAGGCGCGTGAGAAATGAAAGCTGGCTGCAAATGCCACCCAGCAAGCCGATAAAAAAACGCTTACCACTGGTCGAGCGCCAGCGTGCACACGGCACGCTCGCCCGCCCCCGGTGCCAGCCAGCGCAGGCCCTGGCCATGATGGATGGCATCCGGCAGGCCGAGCCAGGGCTCGAGGCAATAGAAATCGGAGGTATCGAACTCGGTCCAGCTGGTCAGCGCGAGCCAGGGCAGCGCCTCCGGATGCGCCAGCTGCAGTGTCAGCCCCCGACCGGACGCCGCATGCCGCAGTCGCACCGGCTGCTGGCTGCCGAGCAGGTGCATGGCATCGACAATCGCCGGGTCGGCAAGCGAGAGCGGGCCGGGCAAGGCCGGCAGCCGGCGCAGCGAACCGTCGGCATTCTGCCGGAGCACCGCCGCGGCGTCGATGTCGACGCACCAGCCCGCACGCTCGTCATGCGGAATCGCAAAATAGAAATGATGGCCCGCGTAATACGGCAGCGGTGCATCGCCCTTGTTGCGCGTCACGAGTTCGGTGCGGAGTGCACGGCCGTCGGCCGTGAGCTGGTAGCGCACCTGGAACGCGAAGGCAAAGGGATACATGGCGCGCGTGGCCTCGGTATCGCACAAGGCCAGCACGCAGCCGCCCTGCTCCATGTCCACCGCATGGCGCAGCTCGCGCGCAAAGCCGTGCATCGGCAGATGGCGTATGGTGCCCTGCCCGTCACGCCAGCGGCCGATCTCGCCGTCGACAAAATGCCGGCCGAGGAAGGGAAACAGCACCGGATTGCCACCACGGATGCGGGTCGGTAACGACCAGTCGGCATCCTCCGGCCAATGGATCACCGGACGGCCGTCGTAGTGCCAGCGCAGCAGGCGGCCGCCCTCGGGAT
>DAIRDY010000027.1:5965-15549 GCA_036795935.1 Moraxellaceae bacterium
TGGATCACCGGACGGCCGTCGTAGTGCCAGCGCAGCAGGCGGCCGCCCTCGGGATCGACCAGCAACTGGCTCGGCCCGGCAACGATCTCGATGACATCACGTCCCTGGAACTGCATGTTTCAACGCCTTGGAAAAAGCCCGCCTGGTGAGCCTGCGCGGCGGGCGTGTCTTAGGGAGTGATCAGAGACCGTGCTCGGCCAGCAGCGCCAGCAAGGCCGCTTCGTCAATCACGGTCACGCCGTGCTTCTCGGCATCGGCGAGCTTGGAGCCGGCGGCTTCGCCCGCCACCACGCAATGCGTTTTCTTGGAGACACTGCCGGAGACCTTGGCCCCCAGTTGCTGCAGCCTTTCCTTGGCCTGGTCGCGGCTCAGCGCACTGAGCGCGCCGGTCAGCACCCAGGTCTGGCCAGCCAGCGGCTGCGGGCGGTCGGCCTCGGCCTCGAGATCGGGCCAGTGCACGCCAAGCTCGCGCAGCCGCGCGATCACCTCAAGGTTGTGCGGCTGGCGGAAAAACCGCGCGATGGATGCCGCCACCACCGGGCCGACGTCGGGCACCTGCTGCAGCGCCGCCTCGTCGGCCGCCATGAGGGCATCGAGGCGGCCGAAATGACGGGCCAGCAACAGTGCGGTCGCCTCCCCCACTTCGCGAATGCCGAGCGCATACAGAAAGCGCGGCAGCGTGGTCTCGCGGCTGCGCGCAATGGCCGCCAGCAGGTTGTCGGCCGACTTTTCGCCCATGCGCTCCAGCGGCAGCAGGTGGTCGCGGGTGAGGACATAAAGGTCGGCGCTGGACCTGATCAGCCCCTGGTCCACCAACTGCTCGATCCACTTGTCGCCCAGGCCCTCGATGTCCATCGCACGACGCGACACGAAATGCTTGAGCGCCTCTTTCTGCTGCGCCGGGCAGAACAGGCCGCCCGAGCAGCGCGCGATGGCCTCGTCCTCGGGACGCTCGATGTCGGAGCCGCAGACCGGGCACTGCACAGGCAACAGCACCGGCACGCTGTCGGCCGGGCGCCGCTCCGGCAGCACGCGCACCACCTTCGGGATGACATCGCCGGCGCGGTAGATCACCACCGTGTCCTTCACGCGCACGTCCATGCGCTCGATCTCGTCGAAATTGTGCAGCGTGGCATTGCTGACGGTGACGCCACCGACAAACACCGGCGCCAGGCGCGCCACCGGCGTCAGCGCGCCGGTACGACCGACCTGGAACTCGATGGCCTCGACCGTGGTCAGCGCTTCCTGTGCCGGGAACTTGTAGGCCGTGGCCCAGCGCGGGGCGCGCGAGACAAAGCCCAGCTCCTGCTGGAAGCGGATGCTGTCGACCTTGATGACAATGCCGTCGATTTCATAGGGCAGCGCATCACGCCGGGCGAGCACGTCATCGTGATAGGCCTGCACGAACACCACGCCGTCGCCACGGCGGATTTCACGGCTCAGGCGAAAGCCAAGCTGCTCGACAGTTTTGAGGATGTCGTGGTGCGCGCCGGGCAAGGTCATGCCTTCGGCCTGCACCACAGAGTAGGCGTAGAACTCCAGCGGACGTTGCGCAGTGATGCGCGGATCAAGCTGGCGCAGGCTGCCGGCCGCGGCATTGCGCGGGTTGGCAAAGGTCTTCTCGCCACGCGCCGCCTGCTGCTCGTTGAGCTTCATGAAACCCGCGCGCGGCATGACGATTTCGCCGCGCACCTCCAGACGTTTGGGGGGCGTGTCGGCATTGAGGCGCAGCGGCACCGTGGCAATGGTGCGCACGTTATGCGTGATGTCTTCGCCGGTGGCACCATCGCCGCGCGTGGCGCCGCGCACCAGCACGCCGTTTTCATACAGCAGCGAAATGGCCAGGCCATCGAGCTTGGGCTCGGCGCAGTAGGTGATGACGGGTTCGGCAAACAGGTCGCCACCGGCCGGCCCCAGCAACTCGCCCAGCCGCTCGCGGGCACGGCGGTCGAAGTCGGCAAACTCCTCGGCACTGAACACATTGTCCAGCGACAGCATGGGCACTTCGTGGCGCACGCTCGCGAAAGCCGAGACGGCCTCGCCGCCGACACGCTGCGTCGGCGAGTCGGGCGTGACGAGTTCGGGATGGGCGGCTTCCAGCGCCCGGAGCTCATGGAACAGGCGGTCGTACTCGGCATCCGGAATTTCCGGGTCGTCGAGCACGTAATAGCGGTAATTGTGATGGTTGAGCTGGCGGCGCAGGGCGTCAGCCTGCTGCTGCGGCGAAGCGGACGGGTTGCTCATGTCGGGGGTCAGCTGCCCTTGGCCATCAGGCGGCGGCGCTCGAATTCCTGCACGCGCTCGCGGTAATGCTCGACCAGCTGGCGGGTCAGCGGTTGCTGCTGCTCGTCCAGCACCTCGCCCTGCAACTCGTGCGCGAGCCGGCGCGCGGTGTCCACCATCAGCTCCCAGGCGGAAATGCTGTTCACACCGGGCAGGCCGAGGAAGAAGCTGACGCCGGGCACATCCTCGGCCGTCATCGCCTCCAGATCGAAGGTGCCCGGCTCGACCGCCTTGGCCATGCTGAAGAGTACGCGGCCCTGCCCTGTCGGCTGCTCGTGGCGATGGAAGATCGACATGTCGCCGTAGCGCAGGCCATAGGACAGCAGGCAGCGCAGCAGGTCTTCGCCACGGAACAGGTGTTCGCGCGCCACCACATGCAGCGCAATCACCTGCTCGATAGCATTGACGGCCACCGTCGTGTCGGCCGGCACGGCACGCACCGGCTCCACGGCGGGAGCGTCATAGAGTGCACGCGCACGGCTCGCGGTCTGGCCACGACGCGGCGGCGGCGCGATGGGCTCGTCGCCAAACAGGTCCGGCTGCACGATCTCGGGCAGTGCATCCTGCGCCTGCACGCTGGCCGGCGTCAGCACCACCGGCACGTCCTCTTCTTCCGGCAGCTCAGCCGGGGCAATGGGGGGGGCAGGCATCGCCACAGGCTCGGCGGGCATTGGCGCCGACGTCACTACGGGAGCTGCCATGACAGGAGGCGCCTCGGCACGCCATACCGGCGGCATGTCTTCCGTAGCGGCATCCGCGTCCGCTGCAAACGACGGTTCCTGGCGCGGACGCACGCGCACCGGCCCCAGCTCGCGATGCGTCACAACCTCGTCGATGTCCGGACCCGGCGGCACCGGCTCCAGTTTCAGGCGCAGACGGCTGCGCCAGCCCAGATACCCGCGCACGCCCTGCCACAACAGCAGCAGGGCGGCACCGGCCAGCAGGACATAAAGCAGTTGCATTCGCGCGTCCTCGACAGACTGCTCAGACCGCGGCCATGGCCGCGGCTTCTTCCACGTTCACCGACACCAGGCGCGAACAGCCGGGTTCGTGCATGGTGACGCCCATGAGCTGGTGCGCCATCTCCATCGCGATCTTGTTGTGCGTGATGTAGATGAACTGCACCTTTTCCGACATTTCCTCCACCAGACGCGCATAGCGGCCGACGTTGGCGTCGTCCAGCGGCGCATCCACTTCGTCGAGCATGCAGAACGGCGCCGGATTGAGCTGGAAGATGGAAAACACCAGCGACAGCGCGGTCAGTGCCTTCTCGCCACCGGAGAGCAGGTGGATGGTGGAGTTACGCTTGCCGGGAGGACGCGCCATGATGGTGACGCCGGCTTCGAGCAGCTCTTCGCCGGTGAGTTCCAGATAGGCGTGACCGCCCCCGAACACTTTCGGGAACAGCTCCTGCAGGCCCTTGTTCACGCGGTCGAAGGTGTCCTTGAACAGCGTGCGCGTCTCGCGGTCGATCTTGCGGATGGCGTTTTCCAGCGTTTCCAGCGCTTCGCGCAGGTCGGCGTCCTGGGCATCGAGATAGGTCTTGCGCTCGGACTGCGCGTTGTACTCGTCGATGGCGGCGAGGTTGATCGGCCCCAGGCGCGAGATGCGCGCCGCCACCTTTTCCAGGTCTTCCTGCCAGCGCGACTCGCTGGCGTCTTCCGGCAGGTTGGCGATGACGGTGGGCAGGTCGAACTGCTCCTCGGCCACCTGCTCCTGCAGCGACTCGCGGCGGGAAATGGCGTTCTGCCACTCCATGCGCTGGTTCTGCAGCATGTCGCGCACCTGCTGCGCCTGCTGCTCGGCCTGCTGGCGCTTGGTTTCGTGGCCACGGAACTCGTGCTGCACGGCTTCGAGCTCGCGCCGCACTTCAGTCAGCTCCTGCTCCACCTGCAAGCGCAGTGCAAGCTGCTCTTCCAGCTGCTGCTGGTGCTCGCCACCGGGATTCTCCAGCTCGAGCAGGCTTTCCTTCAGCATCTCGCGACGCTCGGCGAGCGTGGCCAGCTGCTCCTGCAGACGGCTCAAGCTTTGCACCAAAGCGGTTTCGCGGGTGCGCAGCGCCTGCAGCGTCAGCGCCATCTGGTGCGCGGCATCGCGGTCGGCACGGGATTTCTGGCGCGCCGCATCCAGCGCCTCGCGCGCGGCATCGCGTTCACGCAGCAGGGTCTCGCGGCGCTCGGCGTCGCGGCCCATGGCATCCAGCGCATCCTGCAACACCAGACGGGCCTCGGAGAGCTGCTCCTGGTCCAGGCGCAGCTGCGCCTGCACGTCTTCCATTTCACGTTCGATGCGGCTGGAGCGCGCCGTGAACTGCTCGAGGCGCACCTGCTTGGCACCGAGCTGGGCCTGCACATCACCACGGGCACGGGTGAACTGCGACAGCGCACGCTGCGCATCCTCACGCGCCAGCTCCTGCGCCCGCAGCGCCTCGCGCCCTTCTTCCAGCGCCGCCTGACGTTCTTCCAGCTGTTCTTCGACCTGCGCCAGTTCCTCCACCACACGCGCCAGCTCTTGGCGACGGGCGAGCACGCCGGACTCGGCGTCGTCTTCGCGGATCACGCGCAGCCAGTTGGCGCCCAGCCAGAGACCGTCGCGGGTGACCACGGACTCGTGCGCCGCGAGCTGGCCACGCAGCGCCATGGCCGCGGCCAGATCGTCAGCCGCATAGACACCGGCGAGCAGGCCGGCGACCTCGCGGCCCTCGACCAGCGACGCGAGCGGGCGCCCGGCGCCGGCCTGCGCCGCGGCCACCGTGCCTGCGTCGACAAAGGTCAGGCTGCCCTTGGCAAGACCTGCCAGCTTGTCGGTCAGCGCGCCCAGCGCATCGACACAGACCGCCTGCAGGTTGCGGCCGAGCACGGTTTCCACCGCGCGCTCCCAGCCGGACTGCACCTGCAGGCGATCCGCCAACCGCGGCAGGCCGGCAAGGCCTTCGGCCTCCAGCCAGGCGGTCACGCCGCCCTGCTGTCCCATGGCCGCCTGCTGCAAGGCCTCGAGTGAGGCCTCGCGCCCCTTGAGGGCCTGCAGGCGCGCCTTCAGCGCATCGGACTCGTTGTGCAGCGTGTTGTTGCGGTCGCGTTGCGCGGCAATCGCGCCGGCCGCGGCATCGACTTTTTCCTGGCCGGCCTCAAGCTGCAGCTCGACTTCGGCCAGCTGCTCGTTGAGCACGGCGACCTCATCGGCCAGCGGGCCGGCAGAGAGCGTCTTGCGTTCGTTGTCGAGACGCTCCAGCCGCTCGCGCGAACGCTGGATGGCCTGCTCCATGTGCTGGATTTTCGACTGCTCGACTTCCGCCTGCTGGCGGGCACCGGCGGCGGTCTGGTTGAACTGTTCCCACTCCTGCTGCCAGTGCTGCATGCGCTCTTCGGCCGCGGCCAGGCCTTCGGCCAGCTCCTCGGTCTGCGCCTGCACCAGTTCCTGCTCGGGCTCGAGTGCCAGCAACTGGCCGCGCACGTCCTCGAGCTGGGCCTCGTCCAACTGCAAATGTTCGCTGGCCTGCTGGTGGCTGCGCTCGGCCTGCGCGAGGTCGCCCTGCAACTGCGTCAGGCGCTCGCGCTGGTGGCTCATGCTCTGCTCGAGCCGGGAAATCTCGTTGCCGATGCGGTAGAAGCGGCTCTGCACTTCGGAAAACTTGTCGGAAAGCCCGATCTGCGACTCGCGCTGCTTTTCCAGCGCGGCATCGGCGGCGCGCTGGTCGGCAATCACGGCCTCGAGACGAATCTCCAGCTCGCGGATCAGCGTCTCGCGCTGCTCGACCTGGGTGTTCAGCGCCTGCCAGCGCAGGGCCTGCAACTGCGCCTTCAGCAGGCGCTCCTCTTCCTTGTACTCCTTGTACTTCTCGGCGGACTGCGCCTGCCGCTGCAGGTGGGCGAGCTGCTTGTCCAGCTCTTCGCGGATGTCGGCAAGGCGATCGAGATTCTCGCGCGTGTGGCGCATGCGATTCTCGGTCTCGCGGCGGCGCTCCTTGTACTTGGAGATGCCTGCGGCCTCCTCGATGTAGACACGCAGCTCTTCCGGCTTGGCCTCGATAAGGCGCGAGATCATGCCCTGCTCGATGATGGCGTAGGAGCGCGGGCCGAGACCGGTGCCAAGGAAAATGTCGGTGATGTCCTTGCGGCGGCAGCGGATGCCGTTCAGGTAGTAGTCGGACTTGGCATCGCGGGTGACCACGCGCTTGATGGAAATTTCTGCGAACTGCGCGTACTCGCCGCCCAGCGTGGCATCGGAGTTGTCGAAGACCAGCTCGATGGAGGCCTGGGCCACCGGCTTGCGCGCCTGAGAGCCGTTGAAGATGACGTCGGTCATCGACTCGCCACGCAGGTTCTTGGCCGAGGACTCGCCCATCACCCAGCGCACGGCATCGATGACGTTGGACTTGCCACAGCCATTGGGGCCGACGATGGCCGAAAGGTTGGTAGGGAAGTTGACGGTGGTCGGGTCCACGAAGGATTTGAAGCCCGCCAGCTTGATGCTTTTCAGTCGCATGTCAGTCCCAGGGGCGAAGCGCGCCGGGAAGCCCCCGCTGCACAAAAATTCGCCACAAAAAATTCCTTAAGAAACAAAACGGTAGCGCGGCAAATTAAAGCGTTTTCATTGCCGCGGCCGCACCGGCCAAAAAGACGGCTGAGTGTACCGAAAAAGGAGGGGAGCCACTACGCCACCGCAATGCCGGCGACCTGCGGCAGGCCGGTTTTTAACTGGTCGGACCATGGCCTTTGGCGGACTTGCGCTGCCAACTACAACGCCGCCATCTAACGCATCATGGGCAGCCCGTGAAATTGGAATGACCAATATGGCGAGCACTGAAGGCACCGCCAAGCAAACCCGCCTTGCCAGCCCCCAATAGTGGTCGAACCAACCTAGAACGCGAACAGGTCGCCGTTGTTCACGGCCTGGCGCTGCTGGTAACCGCTGGCCGCCTTCTCGATCTGCTCCGCCGCCATCTGCACCAGCTGGCCGGCATGCTTGGCCGCGCGCTCCGGGTCTCGGCGGCGGCAGGCCTCGACAATCGCCTGGTACTGGTTGAGTGCGCGCAGCTCGTCGCTAAGCAGGTGGCGCAGGTGGGCGCCATAGCGCCGCCAGGACAGGTCCAGCGAGTTGAAGGCCATGACATAGACCGGGTTGTCGGCCATGCGCACCAGCTTCGCCCAGAAGGCCTGCACCTCGCCCTGCAGGTGCTCGACGTCGTTGGGACGACGGCGCATCTGGTCGACTACCGCCTGCAGGGCCTGCACCGCCTCCGCGTCCGCACGCTGCGCCGCGCGCCGCGCGACATCCACGCCCAGACAGGCGCGCATCTCGAGCAGCGCCCGCAACATGGCGAAATCCGGCAGGCCGGCCTCGTTCACCAGCAGGTCGGGCAGCAGCTCGAGCCCGGCCTCCTCGCGCCAGTCGGCGACACGGTTGCCGCCGCCATGCACGGTATGGATGAGGCGCATCTGCGCCAGCCGCTTCATGGCCTCGCGCACGGCACCGCGGTTCAGGCCGCGGGCCTCGGCCATCTTGCGTTCGGGTTGCAGGTTGCTGCCGGGCGGCAGGCGCCCCTGGAGGATGTCGCGGCTCAGCTCCTCGTAGAGCTGCTCGCCGAGCGGCTTGCGCTTGCGCATGGGAATTCCTCGCCATCAACTGGTGCCACCAATCTAGCGCAAAGCCCTGGCAAGAGGAATGAGAGGTAAGACCTTTTTTAGGTGAATCGCAGGCAGCTGATTTTAAAAGGAAAACTTCTGTGCCAAAACACCTGCCCATGTGGTCGGACCATTCATGCGCGAACGCAGCGCCGCGAGGAAGGACGGGGTTCGACCGATGGCCGTCGCCTAGCGCCGGTAGCGCTGCGCCCAGGCCACTTCGATCTGCTTCACCCGCAACAGCGAGTCGAGCACGATGTTGCGCTGGTGGGCACAGAACTCGTCCACCAGCGACGCCGCCTGTTCGCCCTTGCGCAGCAGCACGCTGTCCATCACGCCTTTGAGGAAGGAGAAAGACTCCTCCAGCTCGCGGCGGTCGGTGTGCAGCGCCAGGAAGTAGCTGCGGCGCACCGCCGGCTGCAGGTCTTCCAGCACGTCCTCGATGTAGGGATTGGCCGCGAAGCGGTAGGCCATGCGGAAGAACTCGAAGGTGCCCTCGTGGAAGGCCTCGATGTCGTGCTCGTCGACGTTGTTCTGCAGGCGCTGCAACTGCGCGACGAAGGCCTCCATGTCCTGCTGGCGCCAGTTCTCGGCAGCCTTGCGGCAGATGATCTGCAGCAGCATGGAGACGATCTCGTACAGGCCCTTGACCTGCTGCGGCGACATCTCGGCCACCACGGCGCCACGTCGCGGATAGATCTCGATCAGGCGGCGGCGGGCCAGG
This sequence comes from Moraxellaceae bacterium, assembly GCA_036795935.1. Taxonomy (GTDB): domain Bacteria; phylum Pseudomonadota; class Gammaproteobacteria; order Pseudomonadales; family Moraxellaceae; genus UBA2031. The sequence continues at coordinate 14,597 of DAIRDY010000027.1, forward strand.
ATCAGCAGGGCCTCGCGCACCGAGCCACGGCTGACATTCAGCTCCTTGGCAATGCGCAACTCCTGGATGCGCTCCCCCTCAACCAGATCACCCATGATGATCTGCTGCCCGAGGTGCTGGGCAATCTGCTCGGACAGGCTTTCGGAGGCACGGAAACTCATGGCGGGCACACATCCTGCGCTGGAACGGAGGGCGGCCGGCGACGCTGCCGGCAACGATGGCGCATCCTAGCAACTGCTCCCCCGGCGTCACCAGCGCTTTGTCGATTGTTCAACAAAAATACATCGTCATCCGCCGCCTGGCCGCCTTCTATATAAGGAAGGATGAACATCGCCATTCAGAAAAAGCATTTTGGTTTATCAAAGCCGCATTGCTATCCTTCGCCACCTTCCGCAGACCGCCCCCGCGGGCCGGTCTGCCCTCCTCCCGAGCTGCCCGCCAGGACACGCCATGTACCGTTATGACGCCTGGGACCAACGCATTGTTGACGAGCGTGTGGCCCAGTACCGCGACCAGACCCGCCGCTACCTTGCCGGCGAGCTCTCCGCCGACGAGTTCCGCCCCTTCCGCCTGCAGAACGGCCTGTACATCCAGCGCTTCGCGCCGATGCTGCGCGTGGCCGTACCCTACGGCCTGCTCGATTCGCGCCAGCTGCGCATGCTGGCGCAGATCGCCCGCCAGTACGACCGCGGCTACGCCCACGTCTCCACGCGCCAGAATTTCCAGTTCAACTGGCCCGAGCTCGAGGACGTGCCCGACATCCTGGCCGACCTTGCCAGCGTGCAGATGCATGCCATCCAGACCTCCGGCAACTGCATCCGCAACACCACCACCGACCAGTTCGCGGGGGTGGTTGCCGGTGAGATCGAAGATCCGCGCCCGACCTGCGAGCTGATCCGCCAGTGGTCCACCTTCCACCCGGAATTCGCCTTCCTGCCGCGCAAGTTCAAGAT
>DAIRDY010000028.1:0-13177 GCA_036795935.1 Moraxellaceae bacterium
TGCGCCACCAGCCGCCATGGACCAACCGGCCCTGGGTGATCACGCCCGAGGGCCGTGCGGCCATGCGCGGCCACCTTCTCGATTGCAGGAAATGTGACGAAGCTGCGCCGCGCGACTGGCATTGACCATGCCGGTGCAGGCGCGTCAGTCGGCGCGCTTGAACTCGACGACATTGCTGGCCGGGCGGCTGCTCTCGTCTTCAGGGATGTCAAGGAAGCGGCGGATGTCCTCGCGTCGCGCCATGCCGTCGTGATAGCCGAGGGCCATCAGGTCCTGGCAGTAGGCGGCCTCGAACAGCAGGTAGCTCAGCACGCCGGAACCGGAGCGGTGGGTGGCGCCGGAACCGCGCACGAACATGCGGATGCTTTTCGGCAGGCTGTCGGCGTGGCGCATGGCCACCATGTCCAGCACCTGCGCCGGCGGCGAGATCACCAGCACGTCGATCGGGCGCAGCGTGGACTGCTGGTGGCGCACGTCCTCGGGAATCAGGCTCAGGGTCTTGTTGACGCGGGTGAGGCGCTCGGTGTCGGCCTCGAGGCTGTCCACGAACGAGCTGTTCATGATGTGGCTGATGATCTGCGCGATGCTGGGATAGCTCATCGAGTGTTCGCGCGAGGCGGCCGCCGACTGGCCGCCGACCCCGATGACGAGAATCTTTTCAGCGCCCAGGTGCAGTGCCGGTGACAAGGGCGCAAGCTGGCGCAGGGCGCCGTCGCCAAAATATTCGCGGTTCACCTGCACGGCAGGAAACAGCAGCGGGATGGCGGCCGAGGCCAGCAGGTGGTCGACAGTGATGGCGGTGCGCATGCCGACGCGACGCGAGCGCTTCCAGCCTTCGAGGTGCGGTGCGCCCTGGAAGAAGCTGACCGACTCGCCGCTGCTGTAGCCGGAGGCGGTGATGCACAGCGCATCCAGCAGCTTGCGGTCAATGGCTTCCTGCACGCGCTCCAGCGAAAGGTGCCGCTCCAGCAACTGGCGCAGCGGGCTGTTGTCGAGCAGCGACACCGGCAGGTCGCGGCGCAGGCGGCCGAAGGCAATCGTCCACAGCCAGCGGAAGGCGCGCGCGAGCACGCCGGGCCAGTCGGTGCGGTAGACCTGGTGCGTGCGGAATTCGCCCCAGACGTTTTCCAGCATGGCCACGCCGTCGGCGAGGCAGCCGGCATGGGTCGCGAGGCCGGCGGCATTGAGGCCGCCGGCCGAGGTGCCGCAGATGATGTCGAAAGGGTTGTGGCAACCGGGCGGGAAGGTTTCGGAGATGGCGCGCAGCACGCCAACCTGGTAGGCCGCACGGGCGCCGCCGCCCGAGAGGATGAGTCCGGTCCGCTTGTTGTCGCGTGCAGCCATGATTGCCGCTCCTCTAACAACGTGCTGGAACAACGCGCTGGAAAATGCCCCTCCCGGGCTTTTTCGACCCGCGACTCCGGCGCAGGTCCGGAATCGCTACACGCCCGATCAATCATATGACCGTGACGGATGCAGGACCCGGCCAACCCTGGCCGGGAAACCGCCTGCTGAAACGCATTTTTCAGCCGGCGGTCAAGCCGTTTCTTCTGCAGTCTAGCAAGCGTGCTCCCGAGGCATGCCGTACCAAAGACCGGTGGCGGCCGGGCGCACCCGAGCGGTGTGCGGCTCAGCCGGGCCAGTGCACTTCATGTTCACCGGCGGCCGTGATTTCCCACCACAGGTCGGGGTCGTCACCTTCCTGCCAGCTGCCCGGGGTGGCGCGCACCGGAACACCGAAGCGGGCGAAGGCTTCGCGTGCGCAGTCCTGATCGCTTGGCCACGGGGTGTGGGCACTGTCAAACCACAGCGAGGTGTAGCCCGGACAGGCCTCTTCGATCACCAGCAACGGAATGCGCTGGCCGTCATGACTCACTTCACTGCGCCACTGGCGCTTGCCGGCCGGCTTCCAGGGCAGGGTGGCGGCGGGAAAGCGCTCGGCCAGCCAGTCGCGCACGGCCGCGGCCTCTACGCCGGCCAGATAGATCTCGATGTCGGGGGGCAGCATGGGCGGCTCCGCAGTAAAAGCCGCAAGCTTTCGCGCTTTTCGTGCCGGGTGCAATGCCTTCGTCAGCCGGCCGGCCCGGATGGCGGCCGCCTGCTACGCTCATGAGGCGTCGCCCGTCATGGGGTGGCGGGTCCGCCTGCATGACAGGCGTCCATCCCGGACCGGCGGGCGGCCCCTGCCGGCAACCGATGCCGACGGCAGGAGGCAGATCATGGCGATACTTTCTTCCGGCTCCGATGACGGCCGCGCGCTCACCATCCGCGTGCAGGGTCGCTTCGACTTCAGTACCCACCAGGCGTTCCGCGATGCCTACGAGCATGCGCCGGCCTCTGCATCCGACTATGTCGTCGACCTGCGCGACACCACCTACCTCGACAGCTCGGCGCTCGGCATGCTGCTCCTGCTGCGCGACCACGCTGGCGGCGACGGTGCCCACGTCAGCATCATCAACTGCAATCCCGACGTGCGCCGCATCCTCGCCATCTCGAATTTCGAGCAACTGTTCCAGATCCGGTGAGCACCCGCGCCCTGCACATCCTGGTGGCCGACGACAGCCCGAGTGACCGCCTGATCCTCTCGGCGCTCTTGCGCCGGCAGGGTCATGTGGTCGACGAGGCGGCGGACGGTGCCGAGGCCGTGGCGCGTTTCCGCGCCCGTCGCCCCGATCTCGTGCTGCTCGACGTGATGATGCCGGTCATGGACGGGCTGGCCACTGCCCGCGCGCTGCGCGAGCTGGCCGGCGACGACTTGGTGCCGGTGATTTTCCTCACCGCACTGCAGGGGCCCGAGGAGCTGGCTGCCTGCCTCGAAGCCGGCGGCCACGACTTCCTCAGCAAGCCCTACAGCCCGGTGGTGCTGCGCGCCAAGATCGGCGTCTTTGCACGGCTGCGCCAGCTGCATCTTGAGGTGCAGGGGCAGCGCGAGTACCTGCTGGCCGAACAGCGCGCTGCCAAGGCCGTGTTCGACCGCGTGGTGGAGCGCGGCGATCTTGCCGGGCTCGACTACCGGCTGTCCCCCCTGTCGCTGTTCAACGGCGACGTGCTGCTCGCCGCGCGCCGCCCCGACGGTGCGCGCCTGGTGCTGCTCGGCGATTTCACCGGCCACGGCCTGTCGGCGGCCATCGGCATCATGCCGCTGGCCGAGGTCTTCCACGGCATGGCGGCCAAGGGCTTTGCGCTCGAGGACATCCTGCGCGAGATCAACGCCAAGCTGAAGGCGCTGCTGCCGGCCTCCACCTTCTGCTGTGCCACTGCGTTGCAGCAGCATCCGCGCAGCGGCGAGGTGGAGCTTTGGGCCGGCGGCCTGCCCGATGGCGTGCTGCTGTCGGCCGAGGGCGTGCAGCGCCTGCCATCGCGGCACCTGCCGCTCGGCGTGCTGGCGCCGGAGGCGTTCCGCTACCAGCCGGAGCAACTGCTGCTGGGGCCCGCGGACCGCCTCTGCCTCTGGAGCGACGGTCTTGTCGAGAGCACGGCCCCGGACGGCGAGATGTTCGGCGAGGCGCGGCTCATGGCCCTGCTGGCGACGGCGCCGGCCGACCCGCTGGCAACCATTGTGGCCGCGCTGGCGGACTTTGCCGGGCCGGGCGGCGCCCGCGACGACTGCTCGCTGGTGGTGGTCGGCCGGCCGCCTGCGCCGGTGCTGGCGGGCGAGGGCCGTGCGGTGGTCGCCGGCACCGGTCCTGCGCACTGGTCCTGCGAGCATGAGTGGCAGGCCGAGAGCCTGCGCCATGCCGATCCGGTACCGGTGTTCATGCACCTGCTGATGCAGGTGCCGGGGCTCGAGGCCCACCGCAGCGTGGTCAACACCATTCTCGCCGAGCTTTGCAGCAACGCGCTGGAGCATGGCGTGCTCGGCCTGCCGTCACGCCTCAAGTGCGATGCCGCCGGCTTCCGCGCCTATTACGAGGCGCGCCGGGCACGGCTGGCCACGCTGACCGAGGGCTGGTTGCGGGTGCGTGCAGAAGTGTTGCCGCTGCAGGGCGGCGGCCTGCTGCGCCTGTGTGTCGAGGACAGCGGTCCCGGCTTCGACTGCAGCGCGCGCGATGGTGCCGGCCGTCCGGCCTACGCCGGGCGCGGTCTTGCGCTGCTGGCTTCCCTGTGCCGGCACGTGGAATACTTGCCGCCAGGAAACCAGGCCGTCGCGGAGTTCGCGTGGCAGGATGCAGGGAGAACGGCAACATGACGGATCGCTATCTCGACGAGGCTTTGCTCGAGGAACTGCGCGGCATTCTCGATGAAGAATTCCCCGCGCTGGTGAACACCTATATCCAGGACTCGACGGTCCGCGTCGAAGACCTGCAACAGGCGTTTGCCGCCGGCGATACCGAGGCCGTGCGCAAGTCGGCACACAGCATCAAGGGCGCGAGTGCCAATCTCGGCCTGCACTATCTGGCCGACCTCTGCCAGGCACTGGAGGAGGCGGCCCGCAACGGCCAGCTTGCCGGCCAGGCGGACCGCCTGCTGGCAATACGCCAGGAACAGCAGCGCGCCGTCAGCCTGCTGCGCGACCGGCTCTGAGCGCGCCGGTGTGCGCCCGCATAAGGCGCCCACAAAAAAGCCCGGGCAAGGTCCCGGGCTTTTTCTTGCGGCAAGGGCGGGGCATCAGACGATGCGCTTGTCCTTGAGCTTCTGGGCGGCGCCTTCCAGCGCCTTCACGATGCGCTCCTTGTCGTAGTTCTTCACCTTGTTGATGTCCATCAGCATGGCGAAGCCGTCCAGCTCGTGCTCGATCCAGGTGCTTTGCGCACCCATGTCGGCGCGGAAATCCACCACTTCCCAGACCTGCACCGGATTGGCGATACCGCGCAGGCGCACCGTACCCTTTTCGCGGCACATGATGCGGTCGCGCACCAGCAGGTAGGTGTCGTTGGAAATCAGGATCTCGTCGACATCGGCCACGCTCTGCAGGCGCGAGGCAAGGTTGGCGTCGCGGCCGATGATGGTGTAGTCCATGCGCGATTCGGAGCCGAAGTTGCCGACATGGCAGTAGCCGGTGGTGATGCCCATGCGGATGTGCAGCGGCTTTTCCACGCCCATGCTCTTCCATTTCTGGCGCATCACCTGCATCTGCTTGCGCATGTCGATGGCCATGGACACGCAGGCGATGGCGTCTTCCTTGGCGCCCTTGGTGGTCGGGTCGCCGAAGAAGATGAGGATGGCATCGCCGATGAACTTGTCGATGGTGCCGCCGTAGCGCAGCGCGATCTTCGACATCTGGTCGAAGTAGTAGTTCAGCATCTCGGTGAGCGCATCCGGCGACATCTCGTCCGTGGTCTCGGTGAAGTCCTTGATGTCCGAGAAGAAGATGCTGAGCTTCTTGCGATGGTTCTGCAGGCGGGCATCGCGGCGGCCGGAGAAGATGGACTCCCAGACCTGGGCCGGCAGGTATTTCACCAGCTTGCGCGAGACCTGGATGGCCTGTTCCTGCTGCTCGAGAATCTTGTTCTTGGCGTTAAGCAGGCTGTTCGACTGCTCGCGGATGTAGAAGGCCGAGAGCCCGACATAGACCGCAAAGCCGGCAATCGCCACGAAGGTAAGCTCCGCCGGCGTGCCGGCATAGGGCGCCATCTCAAAGCCGAAGACGAGGCCGCCCAACAGGCTGGCCACCAGCGCGCAGAAGCCGGCCAGCGTGAGCAGGTAAAGATTGCCGAAGGCCATGGAGCTCGCCAGCAGCAGGCTGACGAAGGTCAGGCTGGGCACCAGGCTGTAGTTGGCGGCGGCGATGGCAAAGCCGACCGCCAGCGCGTCGATCATCAGCAACGTGCCCTGCGCATGGTCCGGGCGGTTGGCTTCCAGCCAGCCGGTCAGCCAGCGCATGCCCCAGGGGATGAGCACGGTGAGCGGGATGACGGCGATGACATGGCTGTCGTAATAGCCCTTGTACACGCCGGCGGCAAAGACGCAGCCGGCAATGATGTACGCCAGCATGCGCGTGTGTTGGGGGGTGACGGCGTGATGTTCTTTTAATTGTTCGTCGGCCATGAGGTCAGTGCATCAGTCCTGCTGGTGGTGGTGACGGTTCGTGTGCCGGATCAGAACGGGATCTTGCCCGTGAGCATGTCCTTGTACATCACGAAGTCGCCCCACAGGCTGTAAAACGGGTACTGAAAGGTGGCAGGCCGGTTCTTCTCGAAGAAGAAGTGGCCCACCCAGGCGAAACCGTAGCCGGCCACCGGGGCCGCCCAGAGCAGGGCGGGGGTGGCGGTGGCGATGCTCGCGACCACCACGCCGATGACCAGCGTGGTGCCCACGAAGTGCAGCCGGCGACAGGTGCGGTCGGCGTGCTCGCTCAGGTAGTAAGGGTAGAACTCGCGGAAACTGGAAAAGCCGGCGGCGGGTGCACTCATCGGTCAAACCCCCTCATTCGAGCGGGCCATCTTGTCCAGCCCATCCGGCAGGGTCAAGCCCGGCATCAGCGAGCGGTGCCTGTAGCCGCCTCACCGGGCGCCGGCTCGGCCACCTGGCAGAGCTGGGCACGGTCGAGGATGGTGATGTCCTTGCCCTCGACCTCGAGCATGCCGCTCTGCTGGAAGCGGGTGAAGATGCGGCTCACCGTCTCCACCGCGAGCCCCAGGTAGTTGCCGATGTCGGAGCGCGACATCGGCAGGCGGAAGCGCGACTCCGACAGCCGCCGGCGCTTGTGGCGGGCCGACAGCGACAAGAGCAGCGAGGCAATGCGCTCCTCGGCCGAGCGCTTGCTGAGCAGCAGCATCAGTTGCTGGTCGTTCTGGATTTCCTTGCTCATCAGCTTGAACAGGTGGTGCTGCAGGCCGGGCAGGCGCTGCGACAGATGCTGAAGGTCGGCAAAGGGAATGGTGCAAACCGCGGTGGTTTCTAGCGCCACGGCGGAGCTGGCGTGGTGGCCGGCGCTGATGGCGTCGAGGCCGACGATCTCGCCCGGGAGGTAGAAGCCGGTCACCTGTTCCTCGCCGCCGGGCTGGGTGGTGTAGGCCTTGATGGCGCCGGAGCGCACGGCATAGACCGCCTCGAAGGGCTGGCGTTCGTGGAAGAGGTGGGCGCCACGCTGCAGCGGACGGTTGCGCTCGATGATGCTGTCGAGTTGATCCAGGTCGCTGTCTTCCACCGACGGTGGCAGGCACACTGGGTTCAGCGCGCATTCCGCGCAGTTGGCCTCGCGCAGGGCGCGCAGGATGATCGGGGTGCTGGCAGTTTCGGACATGGGGGCTTCCGGCGGGCTCGCAGCAGAAAAAAACGTGCGGCGAGCATACCAGATGCATCGTGCTTGTGACCCTTGTACCTTGGTCGTGCGGTCCTTTCGGGGCGCAGGCGGCGCCTGCGGCTGCCATACTGGCGGCATGACCGCGCAGCAGTCTCGCTTGAAATGATTGATTCCGTGTGGAGCGATGCCGGACCTGTGCCGGTATTGCAGGCTGAAAGCGCCCTGGACGGGTGGTTTCTCAGCAAACTGTTCAAAGGAGAGTTGCCATGTTGCCCTTGAAAACCCTGCTGGTCGTGCTGGAAAGCGGACGCAGCGCCCAGCCGGTGTGGCAGCAGGCCGTGGCCTGGGCCGCGGCCACCGGGGCCGGCCTGCAGGTGCTGGTGCCCGTGGCGCCCGACGTCAAGCCCGGCCTTGAGCTGGCGCCCGGCCTGCAGGACATTGCCGCGCACAACGCCGAGAACGCCGCCCGCCACTGGCTCGAGGGCGAGCTGGCCGGTGCCCCTGCCGGTACCGGCAGTACCGTGGTGGCGACGGCGAGCGTGCTGGATACCGTGATCCACGAGGCGCGGCGTTTCGAGGCCGACCTCATCCTGCTCGATGCCGGCCTGATCGCCGACCTGCGCAACCTGCTGCGCCAGCTGCCCTGTCCGCTCCTTTTGGTGCGCCACAGCACGCCACCGACCCGGCTGGCCGGCGCGCTCGGTGCCGGCAACGAGGATGCGCCGCACCGCCTGCTCAACCTGGCCGTGCTCGAGCACCTGAATGCGCTGGCCGCATGCTTCCGTGCCGAGCGGCGCGTGCTGTCGGCCTTGCCCAATCCCACCGAGCTGGTGCCGCTGATGGGCGATGCCTATGCCGCGAGCTATGTTGCCAGCGACCTCGAGCAGGCCTATCGCCAGGGCATCGAAAAACAGGTGTCCGGGTTTGGTATTACCAGTGCCGACATCAGCGTCATGCCGGGGCGGCCGGACGTCGTGCTGCCCGAACTGGTGAAGCTGGAGCACATCGACCTGCTGCTGCTGGGCACCGTGGCCCGCCACGGGCTCTCGGCCTTCTGGCTGGGCAACACGGCCGAAGACATCCTGCCGCGGGTTGATGCCGATGTGCTGGTGCTGCGCCCGCAGGACTATTTCGACCCCAGCTGAGCCCTGTCGGGGCACCCGGCGCAGCCCTTTTATTGGTCGCACCAATGTCGCCAATTTTGGTATGACCAATAAAAGGGGCTGGCGCAAGCAAAGGCCCGTCGTGATGACGGGCCTTTTTGTTGGGCGTGCGGGGGGAGTGTGGCGACCGGATTCCGGCGTACCAGAAAGCCGTTTAATTGGTTAGACCAAATAAGGGATGGCTCAGTCCTGCTGCAGCTTGCCGAGCAGGGCAGGCAGCTCCCGCATGGCGTGCGCATAGCCGCGCTCGATGATGGCGTCGAGCAGTGGCCAGTCGAAGGTGCCGACATCGCCGACCGGCATGCGCAGGTACATGTCGGCCCGGTTGGCGCGGACGGCCGTGCTGCTCTCCGAGCCCAGCGAGGTGGTGCGGAACAGCACGTCCTTCAGGCTGACCCGGCTGCCGTCCGGATGACGGCGGTGCACGGCCTCGAAGTCGGGGTCCGGTCCCTGGGCATGCGGGGCGCCGATGGCGCCTTCGGTGGAGACATCGCTGGCGATGATCACGCCCCGGCCCATGGCCTGCATCACGTCCGTGGGCAGGCTGTTCACCACCGCGCCGTCACACAGCAGGCTGCCCCTGAAGGCCACGGGCGGGGCCAGCCCCGGAATGCACATGCTGGCCGCCAGCCAGTCGGCGACGCAGCCCTCGCGGTGTACCTCGGTGCAGGCATGGGTCAGGTTGGTCGAGACACAGTAGAACGGCACGGGCAGCTGTTCGGCGCGCAGGTCGCCGAAGATGCCGTGCAGGTGCCGGCGGAACTTCTTGCCGGCAATGATGGACACCACGGGCAGGCGGTAGTCGTTGAGCAGCCGGCGGTGCATGAAGGTGTCTTTCAGCACGGCCGTGATGGCGGCGACATCGCGGCCGCTGGCATGCAGTGCGGCAATGAAGGCGCCCATGCTGGCGCCGCCTGCGACATCGACCGGAATGCCCAGCTCCTGCATGGCCCGCAGCAGCCCGACATGGGCAAAGCCGCGCGCGCCGCCGCCGCCCAGTACCAGTCCCACGCCAAAGCCCGTGAGCTGGCGGGCGAGGCTGGCCATGTCGCCGGCGTGGCCGGGGCGCAGATAGTAGTGGCTTGCGGCGCCGATCGCGGCCTTCCAGTGCAGGACGTCGGCCGCGCGCTCGCCCGCGCGGCGCAGCACGGCCAGCTCCACCGGCGCATGCAGGCCGGCCGCCTGCAGGGTGTCTGCCAGTGCAGGTGCCAGTGCCGTGCCGGCGCTGTCGGCCACCACCACGATGCGGTCCGCCTGGCGCAGCACGGTGCGCGTCCAGTCCGGGCTGCCGGCCGCGTCGTACACCACCTGCTTGTGCGCGAACTCCAGCTGGCTCATCCATTCATGGCGGGCGGCCTCGTCCGTGCCGGCTTCGCGCCGGGCCAGGGGCTCGTCGACAAATTTGGTATGACCAGAAAGGGCGGCCTGCAGCGAGGTGGCAAAGGCGCTGCCGTCGACCGCCGGGCTGGCAGCCAGCACGGTCAGGGTGCGGATCTTGCGCGCGGCCCGCAGCCGGGTCTCGCGGTCGGGCTCGCGCATGCGGCCGATGATGACGCGGGTGACGGCCATCAGCGCCGCCGGTTCGGCCATGGCGAAGGCCTGGAAGGCGCGGGCGCTGAAGGCGAACAGCAGGCTGGAGCGCAGGGCGTGCACGCTGGCGCTGCGCACATCGCCGGTGAGCAGGCCGATTTCCCCCAGCGGCTCCAGGCGGGCGATGTCGCCGGCGATGCGGCCGTCGGGAAAGGTGGCGCGCAGGCGGCCGGTGGCCACGATGTAGAGCAGGTCGGGCGCGTCGCCGGCGGCAAACAGCTGTTCGCCGGCGGCCAGTCGCACCGGCCGGGCTTCAGCCGCCAGCCGCGCCACCGAGGCCGGGTTCAGGCCCGCAAACAGCGGGCAGGCGGACAGCACGGTGAAGGCATCCATCCTCGGTTCCTTGTGGTGTCCGGGCGGAAGCGCCGGTTGCGCATCCCTCGGGCAGGGCCGCCGGATGTGCGCGCGCCCCGGGTTCTGGCCAGTCTAGAAGCTGGCGCCGGCCCCTGCGTGCAGCCTGTCCCGGGCCTGAGTGCTTTGGTCAATGCTTTTGAACGCAATCGTCATTGTCCGGCCACAGGGCCGGGCGCAAGGTAGCAACCCTCATCGGCCGGTCGGTCATGGTGCCTCGTGCGTGTCTGGCGGCCCGACCTGTCCTAAAGATCCACTCCCTTTGATGAAGAGGAATGTCATGACAACTGAAGCGTACATCTACGACGGGGTCCGCACCCCGCGCGGCAAGGGCAAGAAGGACGGCTCCCTGCACACCGTCAAGCCCGTGGATCTGGTGGTCGGCCTGCTGCACGCGCTGGAAGCGCGCAATGGCGCGGACGTGAAGAACCATGTCGATGACGTGGTGCTGGGTTGCGTGGGACCGGTGGGCGACCAGGGTGCCGACATTGCCAAGACCGCCGTGCTCAAGGCGCAGTGGCCGAACGAGACTGCCGGCGTGCAGCTGAACCGTTTCTGCGCCTCCGGCCTCGAGGCCGTGAACCTGGGCGCGATGAAGGTCCGCTCCGGTTTTGAAGACCTGGTCGTGGTCGGTGGCGTGGAATCCATGAGCCGCGTGCCCATGGGCTCCGACGGCGGTGCCTGGGCCATGGACCCGGAAACCAACCTCGACACCGGTTTCGTGCCGCAGGGCATCGGTGCCGACCTGATCGCCACCATCGAAGGCTTCAGCCGTGAAGACGTCGACGCCTTTGCCGTCGAATCCAACAAGCGTGCCGCCAAGGCGCGTGCCGAAGGCTGGTTCAAGAAGTCGGTGGTTCCGGTCACGGACTTCAACGGCCTGACCATTCTTGCCGAAGACGAATTCATCAAGCCCAACTCCAGCATGGAAGGCATGGCCGGCCTGAACCCCTCCTTCGCCATGATGGGCGAGATGGGCGGCTTCGATGCCGTGGCCCTGCAGAAGTACCACTGGGTGGAAAAGATCAACCACGTGCACACCCCGGGCAACTCCTCGGGCATCGTCGACGGCGCCGCGCTGATGCTGATCGGCAACGAAGCCGCGGGCAAGAAGCTGGGTCTCAAGCCGCGCGCGAAGATCATCGCCACCGCCGTCAGCGGTGCCGATCCCACCATCATGCTCACCGGCCCGGCGCCGGCCGCGCGCAAGGCGCTGGCCAAGGCCGGCCTGACCGCGAAGGACATCGACCTCTGGGAAATCAACGAAGCCTTCGCCTCGGTGGCCATGCGCTTCATGAAGGACATGGGCATCAGCCATGACGTCACCAACGTGAACGGCGGCTCCATCGCCATGGGCCACCCGCTGGGCGCCACCGGCTGCATGATCGTGCAGATCGCGCTGGACGAGCTGGAGCGTCGCGGCCTCAAGCGCGCCCTCTGCACCCTCTGCGTCGGCGGCGGCATGGGCATTGCCACCATCATCGAACGCGTCTGAGCCCCACGAGAGAATTTGGAGAACGAACCATGAGCCAGTCTGCCATCCGTTGGGAAAAGGACGCTGACAACATCGTCACGCTGACCCTGGACGACCCCAACCAGTCCGCCAACACCATGAACGAGCTGTATGCGAAGTCCATGGCGGAAACCGTTGCCCGCCTGCAGGCCGAAAAGGCCGACATCGCCGGCGTCATCCTCACCTCGGCCAAGAAGACCTTCTTTGCCGGTGGCGACCTGCGCAGCCTGATCCAGGCCCAGCCCGAACAGGCCGCGGAATTCGAAGCCGGTGTCACCGAAATCAAGCGCCAGCTGCGCGCGCTGGAAACCCTGGGCAAGCCCGTGGTGGCCGCGCTCAACGGCACCGCGCTCGGTGGTGGCCTTGAAATCGCGCTGGCCACGCATTACCGCGTCGCGCTGAACAACCCCAAGGCCGAGTTCGGCCTGCCGGAAGTCTCGCTCGGCCTGCTGCCCGGTGGCGGCGGCGTGGTGCGCACCGTGCGCATGCTCGGCATCCAGAACGCACTGATGAACGTGCTGATGCAGGGCCAGCGCATGAAGCCGGCCAAGGCGAAGGACGTGGGCCTGATCAACGAGCTCGCCGAAACCCCGGAAGAAATGTTCGAGAAGGCGCGCGCCTTCATCAAGGCCAACCCCAACGCCCAGCAGCCCTGGGACGTGAAGGGCTACAAGATGCCGGGCGGCACGCCGTCCACGCCGGCACTGGCCATGAACCTGCCGGCCTTCCCGGCCAACCTGCGCAAGCAGCTCAAGGGCGCGCAGGACAACTACCCGGCGCCCAAGGCCATCATGTGTGCCGCCGTCGAAGGCGCGCAGGTCGATTTCGACAACGCGCTCAAGATCGAAGGCCGCTATTTCACCAAGCTGGCGGTTGGCAAGCACGCCAAGAACATGATCAAGGCCTTCTTCTTCGACCTGCAGAAGATCAATGGCGGCGGCTCGCGTCCCTCCAAGGACGCCTTCCCGCAGTGGAAGTGCCAGAAGGTCGGCATCCTCGGTGCCGGCATGATGGGCGCCGGCATTGCCTACCAGTCGGCCGCCATTGCCGGCATCGAAACCGTGCTGCTCGATGTCAGCCTTGATGCCGCCAAGAACGGCAAGGCCTACAGCGAGAAGCTGCTGGGCAAGCGCGTGTCCAAGGGCGCGATGACCAAGGAAAAGGCCGACGAGAAGCTGGCGCTGATCCACGCCACCGACAAGTTCGACGACCTCGCCGGTTGCGACCTCGTGATCGAGGCCGTGTTCGAGAACCGCGAGATCAAGGCCGACGTCACCAAAAAGACCGAAGCCGTCTGCGGCCCGGAGCTGGTGATGGCCTCCAACACCTCCACGCTGCCGATCACCGGCCTGGCCAAGGCCTCGCAGCGTCCGA
>DAIRDY010000028.1:13277-15448 GCA_036795935.1 Moraxellaceae bacterium
TCCAACACCTCCACGCTGCCGATCACCGGCCTGGCCAAGGCCTCGCAGCGTCCGAAGAACTTCATCGGCCTGCACTTCTTCTCGCCGGTCGACAAGATGCCGCTGGTGGAAATCATCTGCGGCGAAGAAACCTCGGACGAGACGCTGGCCAAGGCCTTCGACTACGTGCTGCAGATCAAGAAGACCCCGATCGTCGTCAACGACAGCCGCGGCTTCTTCACCTCGCGCGTGTTCGGCATGTTCTGCTTCGAAGGCGTCGCCATGCTCGGCGAAGGCTGGAACCCGCAGTCCATCGAACAGGCCGCCGCCCAGGCCGGCATGCCGGTCGGCCCGCTTGCCGTGATGGATGAGGTGAACCTCGAGCTCGGCCGCAAGGTGCGCGCGCAGACCATTGCCGACCTCAAGGCGGAAGGCAAGGCGTATGTGTCGCATCCGGCGGAAGTCGTGGTCGACCGCATGTGCGACGAGTTCAAGCGCCCGGGCAAGAAGGACGGCGCCGGCTTCTACGACTATCCGGAAGGCGGCAAGAAGGTGCTGTGGCCCGGCCTCTACCAGCACTTCATGAAGGCGGAGAAGGCGCAGCCGACCCCGGCCGAATTCGAGGAGCTGAAGGAACGCCTGCTGTTCCGCCAGTCCATCGAGGCCGCGCGCTGCCTGGAAGAAGGCGTGCTGCGCAACGTGCCGGATGCCAACATCGGTTCCATCTTCGGCATCGGCATGGCGCCGTGGACCGGTGGCCAGCTGCAGTACATCAACTTCATCGGCCTGCCGCAGTTCGTGAAGCGTGCGCAGGAACTGGCCGCCAAGTTCGGCGACCGTTTCACGCCGCCGAAGCTGCTGGTCGACATGGCCGCCAAGGGCGAAACCTTCCAGTAAGGCGGGTCGCTGTTGTCATTGCTGTAGTTGCAAAAGCCCCGCGTTCGCGGGGCTTTTGCTGTGCATGGAGTAAACGAAATGAAGGCTCTCGTTCGTGCAGCACCGTTCCCGCTGCAAACCGTTTTCTACCGCGGCCTTACCGACAGCCTGAAACAGGTGGGCAAGGTGATCGGCTTCATCATCCGGCCGCCTGAAATGTTCACCGGCCCCGGGGCCTCGCTGTTGCTCTGCGATGCCATTGCCGGTTCCGGCGTGCAGCGCCTGCTCATCGTCACCGATGCCGTGCTGGTCAAGCTCGGGCTGGTCGAACCCTTGCGCGCGCGTCTGGTTGAACTCGGCGTGGTGGTGGCGGTTTATGACGGCGTGCTCCCCGACCCCGGCGTCGAGCAGATTGAAGAAGGCCTGCAACTGCTGCAGCGCGAGCGCTGCGAAGCCGTGCTCGCCATTGGCGGCGGCTCCGCCATGGACTGCGCCAAGGTGATTGCCGCGCGCGCCACCAATGCGCGGCCGGTGCTGGAGATGGCCGGCTTTTTCAAGGTGCCCAAGGCGCCGCTGCCGATCTACTGCGTGCCGACCACGGCCGGCACCGGCTCCGAAGTGTCGGTGGGTGCCGTGGTCTCCGATCCGGCGCAGCGTCGCAAGCTGCCGGTGATCGACCACAAGCTGGTGCCGCAGATGGCCGCACTCGACGGGCGCCTGATGACCGGCCTGCCGCCGGCAGTGACGGCCGCCACCGGCATGGATGCACTGACGCATGCGGTCGAAGCCTACATCTCGCGCATCGCCACGCCGGAAAGTGACCGTCATGCGCTGGAAGCGGTGAGCCTGATCATGCGCCACCTGCCGCGCGTGATGGCCGACGGCAAGGACGTGGACTCGCGCCAGCTGATGGCCTGGGCCGCCTACCGCGCCGGCCTTGCGCTGAGCCGCGGCGGCCTGGGTTATGTGCACGGCATCGCCCACAACTTCGGCGCCTACTACCACACGCCGCATGGCTGGGCGAACGCCATCGTGCTGCCTTATGTGCTGGAGTATTCGAAGCCCGAGTGCATCGGCCGCCTGGCGGCGCTCGCGCGTGTCAGCGGTCTCGTCGAGGGCGGCGAGAGCGAGGCGGTGCTGGCGGAAAAGTTCATCGAGCGCGTGCGTGCGCTGAAGCGCGAATGCGGCATTCCGGAAGGGCTGGCCGACCTGCGTGCCGAAGACATTCCCGGCATTGTGGAAGCCGCGCTGGACGAGGTGCATTTCAGTTATGCCGTGCCGCGCTACATGGACCAGGCCACCTGCGAGGCGCTGGT
>DAIRDY010000029.1:0-5293 GCA_036795935.1 Moraxellaceae bacterium
GTAGAAAATGGGCAGCAACTGCATGCTGAGGTAACGGCTGAAGCGCAGGTCGAGCAGGCCGTCGAGAATGTGGCGGAAGGCGGAGGGGCGATTGCCGTCGGAAGAGGTCATGCCGTGAGTCTCGCGAGGGAGGGATGAGGCGAGCATAGCGGGCGCCAGGCGCCAGGGCTTGACCGTCGCGTCGCCCGCAGCAGGCAGAATGGCTGCTCCGGCGGTCGGCCTCCGGGGCCCGTGCGCGGGCCGCCAACCGTCACCGGCAACGCAGGTTGTCTGTGCCTGCGCTTAGGGCGCAGCGCGCAGCCGCGCCACATCCTCCAGCACTTGCGCCGCATGCCTGGCGGTGTTCACGCTGGGATAGTGGTAGACCACGGTGCCGTCGGGGTCGATGAGAAAGGTTTCGCGGCTGGTGAAGGCGACGGGCCCGATGCCGCGGGCGACGCCGAAGGCGCGGCCGAGCTGCAGCTTTTCATCGGCCAGCAGCACGAAAGGCAGCTTGTGCGTGCGGGCGAAATCCTTGTGCGACGCCACCGAGTCGGCGCTCACGCCGATGACGGCGATGTCCTGTTTCTGGAAGTCCGGCCAGCGATCGCGAAAGGCCTGGGCTTCCTGCGTGCAGCCGGGGGTGTTGTTCTTGGGATAGAAGTAGAGCGCCACCCAGCGCCCGCGGAAATCGGCCAGCGAGCGCGTCTTGCCGTCCTGGTCGGGCAGGCTGATGGCGGGAGCGGCGGTGCCCACCCATTTGCCGGCGGCAAACGCCGGCAATGGCAGGACCGGCAGCAGGGCAAGCAGCAGCACGGCAAGGCGGTTCATGGCAACTCTCCCGTGGCGCTGGCCGCGCGTGGCCTCACCACTTCACATACTGGTCTTCGACGAAGCCGGGCACGCCGGCAATGCGGATGTCGCCCCCGGGGTGGCGCAGCACGCCGTCGAAACGGCCGAACACCTGGCGGAAGTTGCTGGCGACGAGGCCGGCATTCAGCTGCTCCTTGTGCACGCCGACCGCAGTGAAACACAGGTCGACACGGCCGTCATCGGAACAAACGCGCCACGGTGCCAGCACGTCGCGGCGGTCGAACTCGAAGCGGGTGAGGCCGGCGCGGTGGCGCTGGCCGTCCACCCAGAAGCAGTTTTCGCTGTAGCTGGTTTCGTTCACGCCACAGCTCAGGTTGAGGCCGATGCGGTGCTCGCGGCCGTCGCTGCCCTGGCCGCGGCCGGACAGGCAGGCCCAGTTCCAGAAGGTTTCGCGGCGCAGGTGACCGCAGGTGAAATCGTTGTTGCCCATGGCGCCGATGGCGCGCAGGTCCATGGCCGCACCATCGAGCACCAGCTGACCATTCAGCGGCAGGCCGGCGGTCTTGTTGGTGTAGGCCCAGCCGGTATAGGCCGTGCGCGTGCACACCGACATCGGCTCGAAGCCGTCCTCGGGCATGCTGGCGTCGATTTCCAGCCACTGGCCGATCTTCACGTACAGGCTTTTCTCGCGCGGGCGGCCGCGATAGCCCATGCGGATGTCGACACCGGGCAGGCGGAAGTGGCTCATGCCGTCCACCGGATTGGTGGCCATGGTGAGCCCTAGCCCAAGCGGGCTGCGCACGGTGCGCGTGCGCATCTCGCCGGTCTGCATGTCCACGACATACACAAACGCCATGCCGGTGTGGCGCAGGTGGGCGAGGGCGCAGCCGAACAACACGCTGTCGCTCATGCCGCCGAAGAACTGGAACTCCTTGAAGCCGAGCCAGTCGGGCAGGCGTCCGGCGGCCTTGCCGAAGGGCGTTTGCAGGCGGAAGTCGCGGGGGTTTACCTGGCGCAGCGAGTCGCTGAACTGGCCGAAGCGCACCTGGCCATCGACCACCAGCGGGGCGGGAGCAAGCAGGCGGGGAGTGACGGAAGCGTTCATGCGGAATCCTGTGGCCACCCGGGCGGCGTGACAAAGCCGCGGGTGACTTCGTTGTGGTCGGGCCCTAGGCCGATGACGGCCGTGGCCCGATTATCGGCAGCCTGCACCAGCGCCTCAATTAGCGCGTCGGCGTCAAGCGCATCACCGATCAGGACAGCGGCGTCATCAG
The DNA here is from genome assembly GCA_036795935.1 of Moraxellaceae bacterium. GTDB lineage: Bacteria > Pseudomonadota > Gammaproteobacteria > Pseudomonadales > Moraxellaceae > UBA2031. The sequence continues at coordinate 2,067 of DAIRDY010000029.1, forward strand.
CCGTGACCGGCGTCAGCCAGTGCGTCTTGGGCAGCCGTATCCAGCGTAGCGGCTGGTTGGCGTACCCGTGGCGGAAGGCGGCATGGTCGCACCACCAGCCGGCGGGATGGCCGGGCAGTGCATGGGTGGGCGCCCAGTCTGCCGGGCGGCAGCCGGCGGGATAGAACAGCCGGCCCTTGAGCAGGCAGACCGGCCGAGGTGGCGGCAGGCCCATCTGGCGCAGCAGGGCGGCGCCTTCCGGCGTGCGCGTCAGCGCCAGCTGGTGCGACAGCAGCCGGGAGAGCTTGCGGTCGAGGCGGTCGGACAGCCCGGGGCCGACCCAGTGTGCCGGGTCGCCGCCCGGCTGCACGCCCAGATAGAACTTCACTGCCACTTCCCAGTGTTGCAGCTCGCCGCTGGCGCGTTCCTCCACCAGAAAATCCAGCTCGCCCAGTGTCAGGTTGCCGCCGCGCACCGGCAGCGCATGGCCGACCAGGCGGTAGAGCGGATTGCCCTGCCAGCCCAGCCAGAACGCCAGCAGCCCCTCGAAATGGCTGCCGAGGCGCGGATCGTGACGAGCGGCGAGGGCCGCCTGCAGCGGCGCCGGGTCCTGGTCCAGCGCCGCCAGCCAGTCGCCGCTTTTGGCATGGGCGCGCGCCGACCAGCCGCCATCCAGCCAGTGTACGTGGCTCTGGCGCAGGGCCAGCAACGGCGTGCTGGCCAGCACCCAGGCGAGGTCGCGCACCAGCGGCTGGCGATAGGCCATCCAGGGCGCAGTATCGGCGGAGTGGGCGGGAGAACGGCTCAGGGGCATCGCGACATCCCTGTGGTCGGATGGACCGACTATGCCTGTTCGGCCGGAAGGTGGCGACGGGGGCCGTCCTGGCAGGGGGCGCAGGAGGCGGCGGGCGAATTGTCACCGGCCCCGGCGGGACGGGTGACAATCGATGGGCAGGCGCGTATGGCCGGCGGCGGGCGCGTCGCCGGCTTGCATCGTCAGCGGGCGCCGGCGGCCTCGAGGATGCGCACGAAGTCGGCCGACTTCGGATGCGTGCGCACGATGGCCAGCAGGCTGCGGCCCTCTGTGCCGGTGGCCGAGAGATCGCGGCCGGCGGCCACGAAGAAGGCCACAAAGCGTTCGAAGTCGATGGCGCGCATGTGCTTGTAGGCCGTCATCAGTGCATGGAAGTCGGCGTTTTCGCCGGCCGGCGGCACCCGGTCCAGATAACCGCGCACACGCTCGTCACTCCAGTCTTCGCCGAAACGGGCCGGCTGGCTCACTCCCGCCATGATGCGTCTCCCCGTGAGGTGATGGGTCCGGGCCTGCCCGGAAAAGGCCGGCACTTTAGGTCCGGCCCCGGGCAGGGTCAAGGCGGCATGTGCGGGCGGCGGTCCCTGGCGCAAGTGCGTGAGGCCGACGGCTCGTCAGCGATAGGCATGGGCGCTGCGCAGGATCAGCGAGTCCATGTACTCGGCTACTTCCAGCAACTGGTCGTGGCTCAGGTCCGGCACCAGGCGCTTGATCACCATGTGCACCGCGCCACGGATCACGCCGACGCCGCCATCGGCCATCTTGCGCAGCAGGAAGCCGAGCTTGAGCAGCTCGGTCGGCGTCGTGAAATAGGCCTCCAGGGCAAGGTCGGTGACCTCGTTGAGCACGGCCACCAGCGCCGGTACCTGGCTGGCCGTGTCGCCGGCACGCATTTTTGTGATCACCGCGTGCAGGCGCTCGTAGGTGGCCGCGCTGACCGGGAAACCGACATGGGCCGCGCTGTGGCCGTGTGCATCCGGCGCATCCAGCATCAGGCCGCCCATGTAGCCGGCCATGGGGGCGAGCTGCTGGTTGTCGAGCTTGCTGATGATCGTGCGCGAGACGCTGTGCACGGTGCCCTTGATGGTGCTGACCGAGCCGTGCACCACCCGGCTCATGAAGGGACTGAGCTTGAGCAGGTCGACCACCTCGAGGAAGAACGCCTGCAGTACCTCGTCGGTGAAGTCGACCATGATGTCGTTGAGCAGCGGGGCCTGCGAGACGCGGGCACGCTGTTCGATGTTGGCGATCAGGGTTTCGCCGTTCTGGCGCAGGCGCGCCGAGGACAGGAAGGCTATGTAGGCGGTCATCGTGGTGGAGGCTCCCGTGCGGAGGCCTCAGGCTAGGCGCCGTGACCGTCCGGCCACAAGCACCCGGGATGACAAAGCGGCCACCATGGCGAGCGCCGGGGGCTTCAGGCAGGGGGCGCCGTCGGCGCGGCCGCCTGCTTCCACTGCTGCACTTCCACCTGCGCCTTCACCAGTTCCAGGCTGTCGAGCACAATGCCGCGCACGGCCTCGCTCATGGCCGCATGCTCCGTGGTCAGCGTGTCGAAGAGGCCGGCGGCCACGTCACGGGCGGCGACATTGCCGGGCTGGCCAAGGTCGGTCAGCAGCTGCTCGCTGATCTGCACCAGCAGGCTGCCGACCACCGACTGCAGCTCGTCTTCCAGCGTCTGGCCGAGCAGCGGGATGCGCCGGCGCAGGCGCTGGAATTCGGGGTTGGCGGCAATGGCGGCACGCGTGCGCTCGCGCAGGTAGGCCGGCAGCGTGTCGCGGTGCTGGGCATGGGCCTGGGCCGCCGCCTCGGAAATGAGTCCGGCCAGCCAGGGCACGATGACCTCGCGCCGCGGCACCAGCACCTCGTCGGTCAGGCGGTGCGTCAGCGGGCCGCCGGCGCGCACCTCGTCCTGCACGCCTTCCAGCACGTTCACCACGATGCGGTCCGAGAGCTCCTCGAGCAGCATGCGGTAGTACTTGTGCACCACGGCAAACGGCCCGGTCTCGGTGAGGTTGATCACCCCCATCTGCTGCAGGCGGTAGAGAATCGAAATGAGGCGCAAAAGGCGCAGTGCGCGGAACGGCGGCAGTGGAATGCAGCCCAGCACGTCGTACCAGTGCACGAAGGGGTAGAACCACCAGCGGTAGTAAGTGCGGCGGTAAATTGCAACGCCCCAGCGCAGCAGCAGCTCGCTGACCAGCACCAGCGTGAACACGGAATCCGCCACCAGCAGGTCGTTGTGCCAGTTCGCGCGGTAATGCGCGATGAACTCGGGGTCATGCCGTGTCAGCAGCACGCCGACGCCGGTATTGAGCAGCACGGCATCAAACAGCAGCCAGAGCAGGTTGATGCTGATCAGCACCAGCATCACGAGGTCCAGCACCATCAGCGGGGCATCAGGATGCCCGCGCAGGGCCTGCCAGCGGAATTTCATCAG
>DAIRDY010000029.1:5393-7181 GCA_036795935.1 Moraxellaceae bacterium
TCACGCCTGGCGCAGCGTCAGCAGCGGGCTGACCGACCACACGCGGCGCGCGCCGGCAAGGCCGGTGACTGCGACCAATAGCGCACCAGCCAGCGGCGCCTGCCACCAGAGCATGACATGCAGCACGGGCGGCAGCTCCAGCACGCGGACATGGATCACGGCGGCGAGCACTTCCGTGAGCAACACGGCCAGCACGCCGGCCAGCGCGCCCAGCAGCAGGAACTCGGTCAGCAGGCGCTGCCGCAGCTCTTGGCGGCTGGCGCCGATCACCCGCAGCAGCGCCGCCTCGTAACGGCGCGCGTCCAGACTGGCGCCGACATGGGCCCAGATCACCAGCAGCCCCGCCAGCAGCACCAGCAACAGCACCGCCTCGACTGCGAGTGACACCTGGTCCAGCAGCTTGCGCACCTCGGCCATCACGGCCGCCACGTCGATAAACACCACGGTCGGAAATTGCCGCACGAGGGTATTCAGTTGCGGGCGTGCCGCTTCACCGACATGGAAGCTGGTGAGGTAGCTGGCCGGAAAGTGGTCGATCACGCCTGTGGGAAACACGAAATAGAAGTTCGGCTGGAAGCTGTCCCAGTCCACTTCGCGCAGGCTGCTGACAGTGGCGCTGAACTCGCCTTCGGCCAGCGTGAAGGTGAGACGGTCGCCCGGCTTCAGGCCGAGGCGCTCGGCCAGCTTCTCTTCCACCGATACATGTCCCAGCTCTGCGGCGTTGTTCTGCCACCATTCACCCGCCTTGAGCACGTTACCCGCGGGCAGCGTGTCGCTCCAGGTCAGGTTCAGTTCGCGGTTGAGGGCGTTGTCGCGCTCGCTGTCTTCGTCGCTCTCCTTGCTGACAGCGCGCTGTACCGGCTGCTCGTTGATGGCGGTGAGGCGGCCACGCACCACGGGATACAGCGCCTGCGGCTCGATCCGGATGGCATGCAGTGCCGCGCGGAAGCTGTCCAGCTCGTCCGGTGCGATGCCGATGGCGAACTGGTTGGGGGCGCCCGCCGGCAGCTTGTTCTGCCAGGCATCCAGCAGCTCGCTGCGCAGGCTGAACACCAGCAGCAGCGTGGTCAGGCCCAGTGTCAGGCCGAGCAACTGGGTGGCGGTTTCTGCCGGTTGCCGGCGGAGGGCCGCAAGCACCGGATGCCGGTTGCCGCGCAGGCGGGCCAGCGCCGCCATCAGCAGGCGGTGCAACAACAACATCAACAGCCCGCCGCCGCCGATCACGATGGCGGTGAGCACAAGGCGGCCGGTTTCCAGTGCCAGCAGCGCGAACAGTGCGGCGAGCGCCAGCAACAGGATGAGGTAGTGCGACAGCGAGGGCGGCGCAAGGTCGCGGCGCAGCACGCGCAGCGGCGTCACCTGCCCCAGTGCCAGCAGCGAGGGCAGGGCGAAGCCGGCCAGCGTCAGCGTGGCGGTGGCGACGCCGGTGGCCAGCGGTCGCCACAAAGACAGTTCGGGCATGCCCGCCGGCAACAGTTCGCCGAGCAGGCGGCTGATCAGTTGCGAGGCAAAAGCGCCGAGCAGGGCGCCGATGAGGATGGCCAGCGCCCAGGTCACGAAAAGTTCGCCCAGCACCTGGCGCAGTGCGGTCCGGCGCGAGGCGCCGAGGCAGCGCAACAGCGCCAGCGTGTCGAAGTGGCGCGCGGCAAAGCGGCGTGCCGTCACGGCCACAGCGAGGCCGGCAAGCAGCACCGAGGCAATTGCCGCCAGGCTCAGGTAGTCACTGGCACGCAGCAGCGGTTTGGCCAGCTCCGGGCGGCCGGCCGAGACATCCATGAGTTTTTCGCC
>DAIRDY010000029.1:7281-15369 GCA_036795935.1 Moraxellaceae bacterium
TGTCCCCGGGCTGTGCGGACAAGAGGCCGGCCAGTCGCTCGTCCAGCCAGACGGTGCCGGGCTGCGGGCCTTGCGAGGCGACCTGTTCGTCAGCCTCGCGCGCGGCGCGCCAGCGCAGCTGGCCACGCAGCGGATACCCTGCCGACACGGCCTTGATGGCGCCGAGGTGAAACTCGTCACCGGCCTGCAACACACTCGGAAACTCCAGCGTACGGGCGGTGGCAAGCCCCGTCTCGCTGGCAAGGCGGTCGTACTCCGGGTTGATCGGACGACTGCTGCGCACCACGAGATCGGCGCCGATCAGCCGAGCCGCTTCGCGGCTCATGCTTTTTTCAACACCAGTGCTGAAAAAGCGCAGCGTGGTGGTGGCCGTCACGGCAAGCACAAGGGCGGCCAGCAGCAGGCTGAGTTCACCGCCCTTGAAGTCACGCCAGAACCAGCGCCAGGCCGACAGCATCACACGGACTCCGGTTGCAGGCGGCCGGCCTCGAGGCGCACGGCGCGTTGGCAGCGGGCGGCCAGTCGCGGCTCGTGGGTGACCAGCACCAGCGTGGTGCCGGCCTCGGCATTGAGTTCAAACAGCAGGTCGTCAATCTGCGCGCCGGTGGCGGCATCGAGGTTGCCGGTGGGTTCATCCGCGAACAGCAGGGCAGGGCGGCCTGCGAAGGCACGCGCCAGTGCCACGCGCTGCTGCTCGCCCCCGGACAGTTGTCGCGGCGTGTGATGCAGGCGATGGCCGAGGCCGACACGACGCAACCATTCCTCGGCGGTCTTTTCGTTGCCACGGCCGTTCACCGACAGCGCCAGCATCACGTTTTCCAGTGCCGACAGCGCCGGCACCAGCAGGAAAGACTGGAACACAAAGCCGACATATTGCCGGCGCAGGGCTGCGCGATCATCCTCGTCCAGCGCTTCCAGTGCCTGGCCGAACAGTTGCACGGAGCCACGGCTTGCCGTGTCGAGCCCGGCCAGCAGGCCGAGCAGCGTGGTCTTGCCGGAGCCCGAGGCGCCGACGATGGCCAGGCATTCACCGCGTTTGATGGTGAGCGACACATTGTCGAGAATGGCGAGCGCATCGCCGCTGCCGGTGCTGACGGATTTGCTGACCGCCTGCGCCACCACAAGATCGTCGGAGGACATGTATGAGGGTTCGCTGGTTGAACGGGCCGCTGAAAATGCTGGCCGCGCTGCTCTTGGCGTCAGTGGTACTGCCGGTGCAGGCGGCCACGATTCTGGTGTTCGGGGATAGTATCAGCGCTGCCTACGGGCTGGAAGCAAACGCCGGATGGGTCAGTCTGCTGCAACAAAAGCTCGACAAAAAGGCTGCAAAAAAACATCGCGTGATCAATGGCAGCCTGAGCGGAGAGACCACCAGCGGCGGCGTGCGTCGCCTGCCGCCGCTGCTCGCCGAGCACCGGCCGGACATCGTGGTGCTGGAATTGGGCGGCAATGACGGCCTGCGCGGCCAGTCGCCAAAGGCAATGGCAGAAAACCTGCGGAAAATGATTGCCGATTCGCGCGCCGTCGGCGCCGACGTCATTCTGCTTGGCATGCGCATTCCGCCGAATTACGGCAAGGCCTATACAACGGCGTTCGAAAATGCCTTCAGTGATGTCGCTAAGGAAACGAAAGTGCCGTTCCATCCGTTCTTTCTGGAGGGCGTGGGCGGCAATCCCTTCATGATGCAGCGCGACGGCATACACCCAACTGCGGCGGCGCAAAAAAAACTGCTGGAAAATGCCTGGCCCCTGGTCGAGAAAACGCTTGCCAGGCGCTGAGCCAGGGCAGGGCATCGGTCAATCGCTGCGCTGATGCCCTGTCATTTCTCCCTTGACTCCCGGACCGGTTGTTCATCGGTCGCAAAAGCGCGGGGCATGGCCCGTTACCGCGCGCGGTAACGGGCCGCTCCAAATCAGATGGCTGTCTTTTCAAGAATTGCCCGCAGGCGCGGCACGGCATCCTGTGCCGTGGCCGCGTCCAGCGGGCCGATGCCCAGCACGGCAAGCAGCGTGCTGCGCGTGTCCTGTGCTTTGCTGCGCAGGCCTTTTTCGGTCAGCCACTGCATCTGCCGGGCGCGGCGAGCTTCCTCCTGCGCCGGCGGTGACGGCAGCTCCAGCGCCAGTTCCAGGTCAAGTACCCCTGCCAGGAAGCGCGCACCGGCATCGGCCGTGTCGCCGGTCTGCGGGCGCTGCTGCAGGGCATGACGCAGGGCCGCCGGCAAGGCGGCGAGCACTTCGTCACCCGCATCCCCGGCCGGCATCGCCAGCCAGGCATTCAGCACTGTTTCGCGTGCAGCGCTCGCTGTCGCCTGCTGCTGCGCGCGGCTGGCATCGGCATAACGGGTCAATGCCTTTTGCAGGCGGGCCTTCAAGGGGCCTGCACTTTCCCGGGGCAACAGCAAGGCACGGAAACTTTCTTCAAGGCGCGCTGCCTCACCGGCGCGAGCCGGATCGCCATCGGCCGCGAGGGCCTCCAGTGCCAGCAGCAATTCCTCTGCCTGCTGCTGCAGGTCGTCACGCGCCTGCTGCCGTGCCTTGTAATCCTGCTCGCGACGCGCGAACACCGCATCGCAGGCAGCGCGGAAACCCTGCCAGAGCTGGCGTTCGTCTTTCGGATGGGCCTGGCCCAGCGTTTTCCACTCGGCCTGCAGCGCACGAGCTGCATCGCAGGCGGCGCGCAGGTCAGTGGCCGTGGCCAGCGCCTCGGCTTTCTGCAGCAGGGCCCGCTTGGCGGTTGCCACGGCCTCCTGGTGCGCGCGTCGCCGCTCATGCAGCTCGGCGAGCACGGCATTGAAACGCTCCTGCAGCTTCGCGCCCTCGCGGCGCTCCACCGGATGGTAGCGCTGCCATTCTTCGCGCGCGGTCTTCAGGATGGCATCGTGGGTCTTCCAGTCGACAGCGGCATCGTCCAGCGCGGCGAGCCGGTCACGCCAGGACTCCAGCTGTTCGCATTCGTGGCGGCGTTTGGCCAGGTTTTCCTGGCGTTGCGCGTGCTGGGCGGCGAAATGCGCGCGGCAAGGCTCATAAGCCCGATCAGAGGCCGCCTTGAATTGTTCCCACAGCACTTGCTCACGGCTGGCATCAACCACGCCCAAGGCCTTCCATTCCGCCTGTAGCTGCTGGATGCGGTCGGCCTTGTCGTCCGGGTCCATGGCGCTGTCGTCGGCCAGCTGCTGCATGCTCGCGAGCAGGGCTTCCTTTTTCGGCAGCACCGCAAAGCCGGCCCAGCTTTTCAGCTCGCGCATGCGCTCGGCCAGTGCCGGCAAGCGCGCATCGTGCAGCGCATGCTGGCGCACGCTGTCCTGGATGCGGCGCCAGAGCCGGCTGGCCTCGCGACTGGCACCGCTGTCGAGATGGGTGGCAAGTTCGTCCAGCCAGCCCTGCAGGCGGATCAAGGCTTCGGGAGGGGCCGAAACAGGAACATGCGCTGCCGGCGTCGTCGTTGTGCTGGCGAGGTTGGCGCGTGTGGCCAGTTCGGCCAGCGGTGCCGGCAACGGCAGGGACTTGCCGGCATAGGCGGCAAGCAGTGCTTGAATTTCGGCGCATGCGGCATCGTCCAGTGCTTCCGCGGCCAGCAGGGTCTGCACGGCGTCGGCATCGTCCTGCCATTGCGCCAGATGCGCAGCCAATGCATCCAGCGCCGACATCAGCGTGTCATAGCGGGCGGCCAGCGTAGGTGACGGCGTCTGCAGGGCGGCAGCCAGCTCCCAGCGCAGTTGCTGGGTCTTGCGCACGGCGGCGAAGGCCGGCAGGTCGAAATCGGCCTGGCCCTGATAGCTGGCCAGCGTGGCGTCCAGCGTGCTGACGGCGGCCTGCAGTTCTTCCGCCGCCTGCGCCTTTTCCGCCGCCTGTTGCGCGGCTTGTGCCACTTCCTGCACCTGGCGGTCGGCCATCTGGCAGGCGGTGACAAAGCGCTCGGTCAGTGCCGGTGCAATGGTGTCGGCGGCCAGCTCCAGCCAGTGCTGGCGCAGACTTTCGGTGCGTGCCGCATAAAGCGGATTCAGTGCAGCGCGGGCGTGCGACTCCATGCTTTCGCACAGGGCTTCGGCCTTTTGGCGCAGCGTTGCCTGTTGCCGCGCCGCCGCCTGCAGCGCATCCAGCCGGCCGCGCACGATGCGGTACACGCTCTTGTCCTTTTGCCGCGTGGCCGTAGCCAGTTCCTCAAGCAGTGCAACACTCTGGATGCGTTCCGCGGCGGCCTGGCGGACAGCGGCCACGCTGCCGTTAAGGGCCACGTCCTGCAGGCAGAGTTCGTCCTGTACCTGTGCCACCGCGGCCAGACGCACTGCCAGCGGCTCTGCCTCGCGGATCAGGTAGAGCAGTGGCTGTGGCGTGCCGATGCGCGCGACCAGGGCAAGGCGGGTCGCGACATCCGGAGCGTGCGGGTCCTTGCCGGCCAGCAGTGCCTGCAGGCGGTCGGTTGCCGCTTCGCGCACGCCGGCGTCGAGATCACGCTTCTGGATCTGGGTGATGGCATCGAGGTCATGCAGGCGGGCGACGGCGGCGCGGCGTACGGCCGGCTCGCTGTCACTGCGCGCCAGCTGGGTCAGCAGGAAAGCGTCTTTTTCATGGCCGGGGTTGAACTCCGCCACCGCCTCCAGGCGCTTCTGCGATTTCGGGCTTTGCCATTTCGGCAGGGTCTTGAACAGTTTGCTCAGCATGGCAGTCATTTTCCGGCAGCAAGCAGCGAAGTGATGAGGGCGTCCTTTTCTTCCCAGAGCCGGGCGACCCAGGCCTGGAAGCGGGCACGGAACCCGGCATCGGTTTCATAGTCGGCGGTAAAGGCCTCGGCCGGAATCTCGCGGGCCTGCACGCGCACGATCACGCGCCGCACGCGGCCTGCGCAGAAGTCCATGAAGGTGGGAATGCCGTCCGGGTAGACGATGGTGGTGTCGAGCAGGCAGTGCATCTGGTCGCCGAGTGCCGACAGCGTGAAAGCGATGCCGCCGGCCTTGGGCTTGAGCAGGTGGCGATACGGCGACGCCTGGCCGGCATGTTTGGCCGGCGTGATGCGCGTGCCTTCCAGGAAGTTCATCACCGACACCGGCGTGTGCCGGAATTTCTCGCAGGAGCGGCGCGTGGTGGCAAGGTCGCGGCCCTTGAGTTCCGGGCGGCGTGCCAGCGTCTCCTTGCTGTAGCGCTGCATGAAGGGGAAATCCAGCGCATACATGCCGGCCCCCAGGAACGGGATCCAGATCAGTTCCTTTTTCAGGAAGTACTTGAGGAAAGGTGTGCGGCCGTTGAACACATAGAACAGCACCAGGATGTCGACCCAGCTCTGGTGGTTGGCAATCACGAAATACCATTTGCGGCGCGACAAGCCGTCCGGCAGCGTGATGTCCCATTCGATGCGTGGCAGCAGCCGGAACCAGTAGCGGTTGAGCTGGCCCCAGCAGGTGGCCAGCTGCACAAGGAAGGCGGTGACGGCAGTGCGCAGCCTCGGTGTCGGCATCAGGAAGCGCAACGGCATGGCGAGGGTGATGAGGCTGGCAAACAGTGCCGTGTGCAGCATCAGCAAGGGCAGGAAGAGCAGCGCAATCAATGGCGCTGGCAGGAACGCAAGCATGGCTACCTCGTGGGTCAACAGCCCGCCATTGCGGGTGCAAAAACACGGCAGGGCATAAAACCCTGCCGGAAGTCATCTCGGCGCAGGCCTGCGCGGAGACCGTGAAACCCGGGCGCTCAGCGGCTCAGGCCCTGCCGGTATTCGCCGGGGGTGAGCCCGGTCCATTTCTTGAACGCACGGTGGAACGTCGACGGCTCCGAAAAGCCCATGCGTTCGGCAATGTCGGTAATGCTGAGTTGCGGCCGGCTCAGGTAGTAGATGGCCGCATCGCGGCGCACCTGGTCCTTGATGCCCTGGTATGAGCTGCCTTCGTCCTTGAGCCGGCGGCGCAAGGTCTGCGAGGTCAGTCCGAGCTGGCTGGCCACTTCCTCGAATTCCGGAAACTCGCGGGTGAAGTCGCGGCCGAGCAGGGCGCGGATCTGCGCAGTCAGCAGCTGCGCGTTCACCGGCGGCATGAACAGGTTGGCCGGGGCGTTGTGCAGGAAACGGCGCAGGCTGGCCTCGTCCTGCATCAGCGGGTAGTTCAGGTAGCGGGCACTGAACACCAGTTGCGTGCGCGGGCGGTTGAAGCGCAGCGGGCAGTGGAAAAGCCGGTGGTAGTGGTCGACATGCGGCGGCGCGGCATAGGTGAAGTCGGCTTCAATCAGCGGGATGCGCTGGTCGATCAGCCAGCTGGCCAGCCGGTGCGCCACGGTCAGCATGGATTCAGTGGAGACATGGGCCGGGTCCTGCTCCGGGTGGTCCCAGTGCAGCGAGAGAGTGGCACGGTCGCCCTGCTGGCGCAGGCGGAAGCGCACGTCACCCAGCTGGCGGTTGTAGAACAGGGTGCCGCGCAGCAGTGCCTTCTTCAGCGTGGGCAGGTGTATCAGTGCATGGCACATCAGCGCGAAATTGCCGAAGGCGGAGCGCCGGTGGCTGCCCATGTACACGACTTCGTTGCCGGTATGACGCATCAGCGCCACCACCACGCGGGCAAACTGCTGGTCGGTGAGCCGGGCATTGGCGTCGTCCAGCCACTCGGGCGGGATGCCGGCGCGGGCCAGCTCACGGGCCAGAAAGTCGGCCGGCACCTGGTTCCGCTCCAGGGCGGTGCGCAGGTAATGCGTGGCGATGTAGGGAGAGGACATCCGGAATTTCCTGTCGGGCCAAGCACTTGCCAGAGGTCGCCGGATGGTAGCCGCAGGCTCGGAAGACGTGCAACGGGCCTGCTGCAAAACCGCGAACTGAGCGAAATCGTCAATCGTTTTGAGGCCTTGCGTCATTGGCCAAGGCCCGGCCCGGGGTATGCTCACGACCTTTCAGTCATCAACCGTTCCAGGAGTTGCTGCCATGTCCGGTCCGCTGTCCTTGCTCAAGGTGCTCGATTTCTCCGGCCTCTTGCCCGGGCCTTTCGGCACCATGCTGCTGGCCGACATGGGCGCCGACGTGCTGCGCGTGGAGTCCCCGACCCGTCCGGACATGGTGCGCATGCTGCCGCCGCACGATGCCGGCGTCTCGGTGAACCATGCCTTCCTGAACCGCTCCAAGCGCGGCATTGCCGTCGACCTGAAGAAGCCCGAGGGCGTCGAGCTCATCAAGAAGCTGGTGGCCGACTACGACATCGTCGTTGAGCAGTTCCGCCCCGGTGTCATGGATCGCCTTGGCGTCGGTTACGAGGCGCTGCGCGCCATCAATCCACGGCTCATCTACTGCGCCATTACCGGCTACGGCCAGACCGGACCCTACAAGGACCGCGCCGGCCACGACATGAACTACCTCGCCATTGCCGGCGTGCTGGGCTACAACGGCCGCCGTGCCACCGGCCCGGCGCCGGTGTCGGTGCAGATTGCCGACGTGGCCGGCGGTTCCTGCCACGCCGTCATGGGCATTCTTGCCGCCGTCATCCATCGCATGCAGACCGGCGAAGGCCAGTTCGTCGACATTTCGATGACCGACGCCGCCTTTACGCTGCATGCGCTGACAGCGCCGCCCTCGCTGGTGGCCGGCATCGAGCCCGAGCGCGAAGGCACCCAGCTCAACGGCGGCTCGTTCTACGACTGCTACGAAACCCGTGACGGCCGCCACTTCTCGGTGGGCGGGCTGGAGCCGCAATTCTTCATGCAGTTCTGCGCTGCCATCGGCCGTCCGGAACTGGCGCCGCAGGGCATGGTGATGGGCGATCCGGCCGCCGTGGCGGCGCTCAAGGCCGAGATCGCCGGCGAAATGAAGAAGAAGACCTATGCCGAGTGGGCCGAGATCTTCCTGGCCATCGATTCCTGCACCGAGCCGGTGCTGAGCTTTTCCGAGGCCTGTGAACACCCGCAGATCAAGGCCCGCGGCCTCATCGTCGACGTGCCGCGTCCGGACGGCAGCACGCAGCGCCAGCTGGGCTCGGCGATCAAGTTCTCGAAGACGCCGGCCAGCTTCCGCTACATCGGCACCGAGATCGGCTCGCACACCGACGAGGTGCTGCGCGAGCACGGCTTCAGCGACAGCCAGATCGCCGAGCTGCGCAAGACCGGCGCCGTGGCCTGACGCGCGCCG
>DAIRDY010000030.1:0-2199 GCA_036795935.1 Moraxellaceae bacterium
TGTGCGTGGTCTTTGCAGGGCCGGGGCCGCTACAATGCGCGCTTTCCCGAGCCCCAGAGCCTTGCCGTGACCGACAGCGTCCTGCCCGATAACCCCGATTTCCCGCTGACCCCTGCGTTGCTGGCCGAGGCCGCCCGCGAGCTGGTCACCGTCCGCGACTTCATCCGCTTTGTCGTCACCTGCCTGCGCGAGCACGACGTGCACCTCGGGCATGGCAGCAATGACCCCTTTGCCGAAGCCTCGGCACTGGTCATGCAGACGCTGGCGCTGGAGTGGTCGGCCGACCCGGAAATCCTCGAGGCGAAGCTGCTGCCGTCGGAGCGGGCGCGGGTGCTGGAATTGCTGCGCCGCCGCGTCAACGAACGCGTGCCGCTCGGCTACCTGCTCAACCTGGCCTATTTCGGCGGCCTGCCGTTCTATGTCGACGAGCGCGTGCTGATTCCGCGCTCGCCGATTGCCGAGCTGATCGACGAACGCTTCCTGCCCTGGCTCACGCACGAGCCTGCGCGCGTGCTCGATCTCTGCACCGGCTCCGGCTGCATCGCCATCGCCATCGCCAAGACCTTCCCCGAGGCCTATGTCGATGCCACCGACATCTCGCTGGAGGCGCTGTCGGTGGCGGCGCTCAATGTCGAGCACCACGAGCTGGATGACCGCGTGAACCTGATCGAGTCCGACGTGTTCAGCCGCCTGCCGGGCCAGCACTACGACCTCATCGTCAGCAATCCGCCGTATGTGGATGCGGAGGACATGGCCGACCTGCCGCCGGAATTCCTGCGCGAGCCCGAGCTTGGCCTGGCCTCCGGCCGCGACGGCCTCGACATCACGCGGCGCATCCTCGCCGAAGCCGCCGACTACCTCACCGAGGACGGCGTGCTGGTGGTGGAAGTGGGCAATTCGCAGTGGGCGCTGCAGCAGAGTTTCCCGGAAGTGCCGTTTGCCTGGTGCGAGTTCGAGAACGGCGGGCAGGGCGTGTTCGTGCTGACCGCGGCGCAGTGCCGCGAATTCCAGCCCCTGTTCGAGGCCGCGCTCGCCGAGGCCTGAGAATGAGAGGCGGCACAACGCGCTGCCGCCGCCGGCCCTGGCCGGTGTGTCCCAAGATGCAGGGCGGCTGGCGTGCCGCCGACAGTGAAAAACGAGAGACGACATGGCCGGCAACACCATAGGCGAACTTTTCCGCGTCACCACCTTCGGCGAATCGCATGGCCTCGCGCTCGGCGCCATTGTCGACGGCGTGCCACCCGGACTCGAGCTGTCCGAGGCCGACCTGCAGGCCGACCTCGACCGGCGCAAGCCCGGCACCTCGCAGTTCAGCACGCAGCGTCGCGAGGACGACGTGGTGAAAATCCTCTCCGGCGTGTTCGAGGGCCGGACCACGGGCACGCCCATCGGCCTTCTGATCGAGAACACCGACCAGAAATCCAAGGACTACGCCAACATCGCCGCGACGTTCCGTCCCGGCCATGCCGACTACACCTACACGCAGAAATACGGCTTCCGCGACTATCGCGGCGGCGGCCGCTCCTCGGCGCGTGAGACGGCGATGCGTGTTGCGGCCGGTGCCATCGCCAAGAAATACCTGAAGGCGAAGTTCGGCATCGAGATCCGGGGCCATGTCACGCAGATCGGTTCGGTGCAGGCGAAGGCGCTGGACTGGAACCTGGTCAACCAGAATCCCTTCTTCTGCGGCGATGCCGATGCCGTGCCGAAGATGGAAGAACTGATCACCCAGCTGCGCCGCGACGGCTCCAGCTGCGGGGCAAGGCTCACGGTGCATGCCCACAAGGTGCCGGTGGGCTGGGGCGAGCCGGTGTTCGACCGCCTCGATGCCGACATCGCGCACGCGATGATGAGCATCAATGCGGTAAAGGCGGTGGAAATCGGCGACGGCTTTGCCGTGGCCGGCCAGCGCGGCGAGGAGCACCGCGACGAGATCTATCCGGACGGCTTCGCCAGCAACCACTCGGGTGGCGTGCTGGGCGGCATTTCCTCGGGGCAGGACATCGTGGTCAGCATCGCGCTGAAGCCGACCTCGAGCATGACCCTGCCCGGCAATTCCATCGACATCCACGGCAATCCCATCGAGGTGGTGACCAAGGGTCGTCACGATCCCTGCGTGGGCGTGCGCGCCACGCCGATTGCCGAGGCCATGCTGGCCATCGTGCTGATGGACCATTTCCTGCGCCACCGCGCGCAGAA
>DAIRDY010000030.1:2299-13412 GCA_036795935.1 Moraxellaceae bacterium
GCATTCCCTGGCTGCCACTGTCGTCGTTCTATTTTTTCTATTTCGCGGTGCTGGGCGGCTTCATGCCGTACTGGACGCTGTATCTCGAGCGCGAGCTCGGCTTCACGCCCGCGGCCATCGGCCAGCTGATGGCCGTGGTCATGGCCACGCGCATCGTGGCGCCGAATTTCTGGGGCTATGTGGCCGACCGCACCGGGCAGCGCCTGCGCCTCGTGCGCTTGGGCGCCTTCATGCTGATGCTGTTCTGGTGCGGCATCTTCTTCGTGCGCGATTTCTGGCCGGTGGCGCTGGTGCTGCTGGGCTACAGCTTTTTCCAGAACGCCATCCTTGCGCAGTTCGAGGCGGTGACGATGGCGCATCTGGGCCTGGCGCGGGCGCGCTACGGCCAGGTGCGGCTGTGGGGCTCGCTCGGCTTCATCGCCACCGTGGCCGGGCTCGGCATGCTGTTCGAGGTGGTGTCGCTGGCGTGGCTGCCCGCGATTCTGGCCGGCTGTGCCTTTGTGTCGTGGCTGGCCAGCCTCGCGGTGCCGGACATCGCCACGAAAACGCATCGTGATGCCCGCGAGCCGCTGGGAAGCATCTTGCGCCGGCCGGTGGTGCTCGGCTTTCTCGGCGCGAGCTTCCTGCTCGAGCTGTCGCATGCGCCGTACTACACGTTCTACAGCATCTATCTCGAAAGCCACGGCTATGCACGCAGCACCATCGGTTGGCTGTGGGCGCTGGGCGTGGCGGCGGAAGTGCTGGCCTTCACGCAGATGCACCGCATCCTGAAGGCCTTGGGCGAACGCCGGCTGATGCTGCTGTCGCTCGTGCTGGCGGCGCTGCGCTGGTTTGTCATCGGCCAGGCCATCGAATGGCCGGCCGTGCTCTGGCTGATGCAGCTCCTGCATGCGGCCAGCTTCGCCACCTTCCATGCGGCGGTGATCAGCCTGATCTACCGCCATTTCGGCGATGGTCACCAGGGCCAGGGGCAGGCGCTGTACAGCATGCTCTGGGGCCTTGGCGTGGCGCTCGGCTCCTGGATTGCCGGCCATTACTGGGTGTCGGCCGGTGCGGCATGGATCTATGCCGCGGCCTCCGTCTCTTGCCTGCTTGCCGTCGTGCTGGTGTGGCGCTTCGTGCCGTCGCGCCCTGACTGACCTTCCCCCCCCATCCGTTTTCTTCTCTGGCGGCCTGCTGAAGCATGCAGGCTCAGCAAGCCCAATGCTCCGTCGCCCCCGCGCAGGCGGGGGCCCAGCGACGGTCTTTTGCCAGATGCAGGGCCAATGCGAAGGCGGCACTAGCCATTTGCCGGGAAATGCCCGTCCCGGGCTTTTTCAGTCTGCCGCTCATTCCTTCCTCGTGACTTCCCGAATGCCGGCCGCTGGCCGGTGCTGCCTTGCCGCCTGGCTTATATACCCCTGGGGGTACTTGACTTTGCTCATGGCCTGAATACCCTAGGGGGTATCAAGAGCGAGGAGGCTGTCATGCAAGCGCCCCATCCCGAACAGAAAGCCGAAATGAAGAAGCGCCTGGCGCGTGTCGAAGGCCAGATCCGCGGCCTGCAGAAGCTGATCGAGCAGGACGAGGACTGCGAGAAGGTGCTGCAGCAGATGACGGCGGCCCGCAAGGCGCTGGACCGTGCCTTCCACGAGATGCTGGCCTGCGTCATCGAGGCCAATGTCTGCAGTGGTCAGGACCTGAGTCCGGTCCTCACCGAGCGCATGGCGCAGGTGCGCCAGCTGATGTCCAAGTACGCCTGAAGGCCAGTCCGCAAGAGGAGTCCGGGTCATGTCGCTGCAAGCCGGTTTCAAACTGATTTCCGTGTCCGAATTTGCCCGCCGCCTGCAGGCGGGTCCGGTGCATCTGGTGGATGTGCGCAACCCGCCGGAGTTTGCCGGCGGCCATGTCGAGGGCGCCGTGCTCTGCCCGCTCGGCGAGCTGAATGTGCCGCGCCTGCTCACGGACCTGGAGGCGCGCGGTTTCGGTGCCGACGACACGCTCTACCTGATCTGTCAGGCCGGCATGCGTGCACGCCAGGCGGCGGAATACCTCGCGCGCGCAACCGACGCCGAGATCGTGGTGGTGGAGGGCGGCACCCAGGCCTGTGCGGCCGCCGGCCTGCCCATCTGCCGCGTGGCGGCCTGAGTCATGGCACTGGCCATCGGTGTGCTGATCGGGCTGGTGCTGGGCCTGACCGGCGCCGGCGGCTCGGTGCTGGCGCTGCCGCTCTTGGTCAGCGTGCTCGGGCTGGGCATTGCCGAGAGTGCCGGCCTGTCGCTGGGCGCGGTGGCACTGGCGGCGCTGACGGGTGTGCTGCTGCGCTGGCACCGGCATGAGGTGCTGTGGCGGCCGGCGCTTTTGCTGGCCGTGACCGGGGCGCTGCTGACGCCGCTGGGCCAGTGGCTGGGCCGGCAGTTGCCGGCGCTGCTGCTGCTCGGGCTGTTTGCCGTGCTGGCACTCGTGATTGCCCTGCGGCTCTGGCGGCAGGCCGTGCGCGATCCGGCCGCCGCGCGCATCACCCGTGCCGGGGCCGCCGATCCTGTGGCGTCACAGGCGCCGGTCTGCCGCATCGAGGGCCAGCAGCTGGCCTGGAGTTCGCCCTGCCTGCGCCGGCTGTTGCTGGCCGGCGTCGCCACCGGGCTCCTGTCCGGGCTGTTCGGTGTCGGCGGCGGCTTTGTCATCGTGCCGGCGCTGGTGCTGTTCATTGGCCTCGACATGCCGCGCGCGGTGGCCACTTCGCTGGCCGTGATCGCGCTGGTGGCCGGCAGCGGCTTCATCACGTTCATGGCGGCGGGGCAGCTGCCGCTGGTGTGGCCAATGGTGGCCGCGGGGGCCTTCATCGGCATGCTGGCCGGCACCGTGCTCGCACGGCATCTCGCCGGTCCGCGCCTGCAGCAGGGCTTTGCGCTGCTGATTGTCGCCATGACCGGCCTGATGCTCTGGCAGCAGCTGGCCTGAGCCGCTGCACGCGTTGTGGCAAGCGCAGTACGACACGAGGAGGAAGACGACATGATTTTCCGGCAACTGTTTGATGCGGCATCGTCCACCTATACCTATCTGCTGGCCGACGCCGACAGCCGCGACGCCGTGCTGATCGACCCGGTGCTGGAGCACACCGACAGCTACCTGCGCCTCCTGGCCGAGCTGGAACTGCAGCTGGTGCTGGCGCTCGACACCCATGTCCATGCCGACCACATCACCGCGCTCGGACGCCTGCGCGAACGCACCGGTGCCGTCACCGGCATGAGCGACCGGGCGCAGAGCGACTGCGTGAGCCGGCGCCTTGCCGACGGTGAACGGCTGCCCTTCGGGCGGCATGCGCTGACGGTGATGCACACCCCCGGCCATACCGACGATTCGCTGAGCTTCTATCTGGACGAAGACGGCCGGCGCATGGTGTTTACCGGCGACACGCTGCTGATCCGCGGCACCGGCCGCACCGATTTCCAGAACGGCGATGCCGGCTGCCAGTACGACAGCCTGTTCGGCCGCCTGCTGGCGCTGCCCGGCGATACCGAGGTATTTCCGGCCCATGACTACAAGGGCTGGACGACCAGCACGATTGCCGAAGAGCGGCGCCACAATCCGCGGCTCCAGGTTGCCGACCGCGCGGCCTATGTCGCGCTGATGGGCAGCCTGAAGCTGCCCGACCCGGCACTCATGGACATTGCCGTGCCGGCCAACCAGGCCTGCGGCCATCGTTCCTGATGCCCATGCCCGCGCTCATGCCTGATCCCGTGCCCAGTGCAACAACGCCACCCCGAGGAGAGACCATCATGACCATCAATGCCGGACTGCGGCTCGTCGCCGGATTCTTCACGCTGCTCAGTGTTGTGCTGGGCTGGTACGTGAGCCCGTATTTCTTCCTGTTCACCGCCTTCGTCGGCCTGAACCAGATGCAGTCGGCCTTCACCGGCTGGTGTCCGATGATGTGGCTGCTGGGGAAGCTGGGCTTCAAGCGCGAGACCGTGGTGCCCTGAGCGCTGCGGGTTTTTTCGCATGGCGGTTTTCAGGTAACGGTTTGGAAATGGCAATGGCATGTCTCGCGGCATGCACCGGACTGATGCGAATGACGAGGAGCAGATGATGAAGCAAGGGATGATTCTCGGCCTGCTGCTGGCGGCGCCATTCATGGCGGCGGCCGGTACCGGGCCTGCACCGGCGGACAAGGCGGCGCCTGCGTCGGCGCTGATTGCCTGGCGCCAGGTCGAGGCGACCTGGGCCGGCGAGGCCGTGGTCGAGGCCGAGCGCCAGTCCACGGTGGCGGCACAGACCGCGGGCCGCGTCATGGCCATCCATTTCCGTCCCGGCGATGCGGTGAAGCAGGGCCAGGTCATCATGCGCATCGACCCCAGCGTCGCGCAGCAGCAGGTGGCCGGCGTGCAGGCGCAGGTGGCCGAGGCCGCGGTGGCGCTGGACAACGCCACGCGCGAGTACGAGCGCTTTCGCGAGCTGTTCACCAAGAACTATGTCAGCAAGTCGCAGATGGACCAGGTCGAGGCCAACTACAAGGCGGCCCAGGCCAGGCTCAACACGCTGCGCGCCAGCAGCGGCCAGGCCAGCACCACGCGCGCCTTTGCCGATGTCACCGCGCCGTATGCCGGCGTGATGTCGGCGCTGCATGTGGAAGTGGGCGAAATGGCCGCGCCGGGCACGCCGCTGGCCACCGGTTTTGATCCGGCCTGGCTGCGCGCGAGTGCGCACGTGCCGCAGGCCTGGATCGAGGCCGTGCGCCGCGGCAACCGTGCCTTTATCGAGGTGCCGGGCGCGGCGCAGTGGCTGACGGCGGCGCGTCTGGTGGTGATGCCGGCCGCGGATCCGCGCACGCATACCACCGAGGTGCGCGTCTATCTGCCCGAGGGCACCGGCCTGTTGCCGGGGCAGTTCGTGCGCGTGCATTTCGTGACCGGCACCGCGCGCCGCCTTGTGGTGCCGGCCGCTGCCGTGCTGCGGCGCAGCGAGGTGACGGCGGTCTATGTGCTGCCGGCGAACGGTCGTCCGCAACTGCGCCAGGTGCGCCTCGGCGAGCGTCAGGGCGACGGCTCCTATGAGGTGCTGGCCGGCCTGCGCGAAGGCGAGCGGGTGGCACTGGAGCCGGTGGTCACCGGACTGGCACGCTGACAAGGAGCGGACATGGGCATTTCCGGACGCATTGCCGATTACTTCCTGCGCTCGCAGCTCACGCCCCTGCTCGGGCTGGTGGCGCTCCTGCTCGGCCTGTTTGCCGTCGGCGTCACGCCGCGCGAGGAGGAGCCGCAGATCAACGTCACCATGGCGAATGTCATGCTGCCGTTCCCGGGCGCCGCGAGCGCCGATGTCGAGCTGAAGGTGGCCGGCCCCTACGAACAGCGGCTGGCGCAGATTGCCGGGCTTGAGCATGTGTACTCGGTGTCGCGCCCGGGGCTCGCGGTGTTCACCGTGCAGTTCGAGGTGGGTGTGCCGCGCGAGACGGCACTGGTGCGCCTGCACTATGCCGTGCAGAGCAACCGTGACCTGTTCCCGCCCGAGCTGGGTGTCGGCGAGGCGCTGGTGAAGCCGCGCGGCATCGACGATGTGCCGGTGGTCAGCGTCACGCTGTGGACGCGCGACGAGACACGTGGCGCTTTCGAGCTGGCGCAGGTGGCGCATGCGCTCGAGGCCGAACTCAAGCGCGTGCCCGGCACGCGTGAAGTGAACGTGATTGGCGGCCCCGGCCGCGTGCTGCGCGTCGATCTCGACGCCGACCGGCTGCGTGCCGCCGGCCTGTCGCCGCTGGCCATCCAGCAGGCGCTGCAGGGGGCGAATGCCCGCCTGCCGGCGGGCCGCCTCGTGCGCGAGAACCGCGAGATCGTGGTGGAGACGGGTGACTTCTTCCGCTCGCGGGCCGAGCTCGAGTCGCTGGTGGTGGGCGTGCGCGACGGGCGGCCGGTGTATCTCGCCGAGGTCGCGCGACTGCTCGACGGGCCGGAGCAGCCGGCGCGCTATGTCTGGCATGGCCTGGCTGACCGCGAGGGCGTGGCCGGTGGCGAGTTCCCGGCGGTGACGCTCACCGTCACCAAGAAGCCCGGCGAGAACGCCGTTGATGTTGCCGCCGCCTTGCTTGCGCGCGTTGACGCGCTCAAGGGCACGGTGATTCCGCACGATGTCGAGGCCTCGGTCACGCGCAACTATGGCGAGACGGCCAACGACAAGGCCATGAAGCTTATCCAGAAGCTGGTCTTTGCCACGCTGTCGGTGGTGGCGCTGGTGTTCTTCGTGCTCGGCCGGCGCGAGGCGGTGATCGTTGGTGTCGCCGTGCTGCTGACGCTGGCGGCCACGCTGTTCGCCTCCTGGGCCTGGGGCTTCACGCTGAACCGCGTGTCGCTGTTCGCACTGATCTTCTCCATCGGCATCCTGGTCGACGACGCCATCGTGGTGGTCGAGAACATTCACCGGCGCATGCAGCTCGATCGCGGCAAGCCCTTGCGCACGATCATTCCCGAGGCGGTCGACGAGGTCGGCGGGCCGACCATCCTCGCCACCTTCACGGTGATTGCGGCGCTCTTGCCCATGGCCTTCGTGTCCGGCCTGATGGGACCGTACATGAGCCCGATCCCGATCAATGCCTCCATGGGCATGGTGATCTCGCTGGCCATCGCCTTCGTCATCACGCCCTGGCTGGCACTGCGCCTCCTGGCGCGCCATGCCGCGGCGAGCGGCGAGGACGGGCATGCCGACGAGGATCGCCAGACCGTCTGGCTACGCGGCTTGTTCCGGCGCGTGATGGCGCCCTTCCTCGATGAAGCCGGCGGCCGTCGTGCCCGACACAAGCTCTATCTCGGCGTGTTCGCGCTGATCGTGCTCTCGGTATCGCTGGCCGTGGTCAAGCTCGTGGTGCTGAAGATGCTGCCCTTCGACAACAAGTCGGAGTTCCAGGTCATCGTCGACATGCCTGCCGGCACGCCGCTGGAAAACACCGCCGCCGTGCTGCGCGACATGGGCGCGCATCTGGCCACCGTGCCCGAGGTCACCGACTACCAGGCCTATGCCGGTACCGCCGCGCCCATCAATTTCAACGGCCTCGTGCGCCAGTACTACCTGCGCGCCGACAGCGAGCAGGGTGACCTGCAGGTGAACCTGAAGGACAAGCACCTGCGTTCGCGCCAGAGCCACGAGATTGCAGGCAGTGTGCGTCCGGCGCTGGAGGCGATTGCCGATCGCCATGGCGCGCGCGTGAAGGTGGTGGAAGTGCCGCCCGGACCGCCGGTGATGTCACCGCTGGTGGCGGAAATCTACGGCCCTGACGACGAGGGCCGCCGTGCGCTGGCGCGCGAAGTGCGCCGCGTGTTTGAAGGCACGCCCGACATTGTGGCCATTGACGACACGCTGGTGGCCGAGGCTGCGCAGGAGCGGCTGGTGGTCGACCGCAACAAGGCCATGCTGGCGGGCGTGTCGCCGCAGCAGGTGGCCGCCACCTTGCGCATGGCGCTCTCCGGCGTCGATGTCACCGCATTGATGGTGCCCGATGCGCGCGGCAGCGTGCCGGTGCGGCTGGCCCTGCCGCCGGAGTCGCGCAGCGCGCTGGACGCCGCGCTCAAGCTCACGGTGCCGGCGGCCGACGGCCGCGCCGTGCCTTTGTCCGAGCTGGTGCAAGTGCGCACGGAAACCCGCGAACAGCTGCATTTCCGCAAGGACCTGTTGCCGGTGGTCTATGTGTTCGGCGACATGGCCGGTGCGCTCGACAGCCCGCTTTACGGCATGTTTGCGATGCGCGAGGCCATCCGGGGCATTCCGCTGCCGGGTCAGGCGACGCTCGGCGAATATTTCACGCAGCCGCCGGAAGACCCCTACCGCGAGTACGCGCTGAAATGGGATGGCGAGTGGCAGGTGACCTATGAAACCTTCCGCGACATGGGCGCCGCCTATGCCGTCGGCATGGTGCTGATCTACCTGCTGGTGGTGGCGCAGTTCGGCTCCTACAGCGTGCCGCTGGTGATCATGGCGCCGATTCCGCTGACCATCGTCGGCGTGATGCCGGGCCATGCACTGCTGGGCGCGCATTTCACCGCCACCTCGATGATCGGCATGATCGCGCTGGCCGGCATCATCGTGCGCAATTCCATCCTGCTGGTCGACTTCATCAACCTGAAGGTGGCCGAGGGCATGGCGCTGGCCGATGCCGTCATCGAGGCCGCTGCCGCGCGCACCAAACCCATCGTGCTGACCGGTGTGGCGGCGATGATGGGGGCGTTCTTCATTCTCGACGACCCCATCTTCAACGGGCTGGCGATCTCGCTGATCTTCGGCATCTTCGTCAGCACGCTGCTGACGCTGGTGTTGATTCCGCTGCTGTACTACGCGCTGCGGCGCCGGCAGCTCGCTGCCGGCTGATTCTTGCAGATGCCGCAGCAAGACCGGCTTACTGCTTGCCCACGCAGTAGGCCGTCACCGCCTCGGTCAGCCTGCCCTTGAGTGCATCGCCGGTGCGGCCGGCGGCATCGCCCAGCACGCGCGTGCGGGCATCGAGGAACTTGCGGCCGGCGCCCGAGCGGGTGAAGGCGATGTAGTCCTCGACTTCCTGCGTGCTCAGGCTGGCGTACTGTTCGCGCACGCGGCGGCTGACGCTGTCACGCAGCGCGGCGAGCTGCGCCTTTTTCAGCACGCCGCCCAGCAGGTTGGCCATGGGAATGCGGTCGGCGCCGAAGCAGCCGTTCTTGAGCGCGACATCGACGGCATCGTTCAGGCCGCGCTCGGCCAGTTGCGCGACGGCGCGGCCGGCGCCGGTGGCAGCGGCCAGCTCGTCCAGCCGCGCCTTGTCCAGTGCGCTGTTGCGCAGGCCGCTGGCGCCGCCGCTTTCCAGCGCGACCACGCGTGCGCCGGTGGTGGATTCATAGAACGCCAGCACGCTGCCGAGTTCGCGCGGCGTCAGCTCCTTTTCCAGCGTCGCCTTCAGTTCGTTGCGGATGCGTTCCGGCACCAGCGTGTCGGCAATCGTGGTGTTCACCAGCACCAGCAGCTCGTCGGGCACGAGTCCGGTGGGCCCGTCGGTCTTGCCCGGCGGCAGCGGTTCGCGCAGGCGGTCGAGCTGGGCGGCCAGGCCGCTGGCCGCGAGCACGGCATCGGCCGTGCCGTCGCGGCCGGGCAGGGTGGAGCAGGCGCCCACGACAAGGGCGAGGGCAGTGGCGGCCAGCAGGCGGAACGAAGTCATGACAGGGTCCTGTGGTGGGCGGTCGGGTCAGCAGCAGGCAGCAGCAGCGCGAGCATGGCCTGCGCGGCGCGCGAAAGAATGCGTCGCGGATGATAGACGACGCCGAGACTGCGGCTTAGGGCGACTCCGTCGATGTTCAGTATCACGATGTCACTGCCGCTCTCGGCCATACTGGCCGGCAGCACGCTCCAGCCGAGGCCGATGGAGGCCATCATGCGGATGGTCTCGAGGTAGTTGGTGGTCATGCTGACCTGCATCTCGAGTCCGGAGGCCTGGAACAGCTGTGCGGCGATCTGCCGCGTGAAGGTGCTGGACGAGGGCAGGATGGCCGGGTGCCGCGTCAGGTCGGCCAGCGTGACATGCGCCTGCCGTGCCAGCGGATGCTCGCGCCCGGCAATGAAGGCCAGCGGGTCCGGCCAGATCTCGCGGGCAATGAGGCGCGCGTCCGGCACCGGCGGCAGGGTCACGATGCCGAGCTCCAGGTCGCCGGCCAGCACGGCATCGTAGGCCTCTTCCGAGTCGATGAAGCGCAGGTCCAGCCGCACCTGCCGGTACTGCGTGGAGAAGGCGCGCAGGGCCGGCGGCAGGCGGTGCAGGCCGATGTGGTGGCTGGTGCCCACCTTCAGCGTGCCGGTGACCGGCCCCGAGAGGTTGCCCACGGCACGCTTCATGTCCTCCAGGTCGAGCAGCAGTTGCTGGGCACGCGGCAGCAGCGCACGCCCGGCCTCGGTCAGGCTGACCTGGCGGCCGACGCGGTCGAACAGGCTGACCCCCAGCGACTCCTCCAGCCCGCTGATGCGCTTGGACACCGCCGGCTGGGTCAGGTGCAGCTGTTCGGCGGCCTGCGAGAACGAGGCGCTGCGGGCGACCTCGAGAAAGGCGGTGAGGGCGGCGGTATCCATGGCGGCGCTCCGTGGCTGTCGGGCGGGGGGTTAAGATTCCTTAAGGTTATCCGATATATGAAAATTATGAATTTGTTTTATTGGTCGAGCCGCCCTAGCATGCCCGCATCGCCCAACCCCCCGCCGTGCGCCAGGAGGCCGAGATGTCCGGCAAGACCCTCTACGACAAGCTCTGGGACGACCATCTTGTAAAGCAGCGTGATGACGGCTCCTGCCTCATCTATATCGACCGCCAGCTGCTGCACGAAGTCACCAGCCCGCAGGCCTTTGAGGGCCTCAAGCTCGCCGGCCGCCAGCCCTGGCGCCTGGACGCCAATGTCGCGACGCCCGACCACAACGTGCCCACCGACCGCGCCGAACGTGAAAAGGGCGTGGCCGGCATTGCCGACGAGACCTCGCGCATCCAGGTCGCCACGCTGGACGAAAACTGCCGCGACTTCGGCATCGTCGAGTTCACCATCAATGACGAGCGCCAGGGCATCGTGCATGTGGTGGGGCCGGAGCAGGGCCTCACGCTGCCTGGCATGACGGTGGTCTGCGGTGATTCGCACACGGCCACCCACGGCGCTTTTGGCTGCCTCGCGCACGGCATCGGCACCTCCGAAGTCGAGCATGTGCTCGCCACGCAGTGCCTGGTGCAGAAGAAGTCGAAGAACATGCTGGTCAAGGTTGACGGCAGGCTCGGTGAGGGCGTGACGTCGAAAGACGTGGTGCTCGCCATCATCGGCAAGATCGGCACTGCCGGCGGCAACGGTCACGCCATCGAGTTCGGCGGCCAGGTGTTCCGCGACATGTCGATGGAAGGCCGCATGACCGTGTGCAACATGGCCATCGAGGCCGGCGCGCGCGTGGGCATGGTCGCTGTCGATGAAAAGACCATCGAGTATTTCCGTGGCAAGCCCTATGCCCCCAGGGGCGAGAACTGGGACAAGGCGGTCGCTTACTGGAAAACGCTGGTCTCCGATGCCGACGCGACATTCGACACGGTCGTGGAAATCGATGGTGCCAGCATCGAACCGCAGGTGAGCTGGGGCACCAGCCCGGAAATGGTGGTGCCGGTCAC
>DAIRDY010000030.1:13512-15110 GCA_036795935.1 Moraxellaceae bacterium
GAGCCGGGCTGCTCCATGTGCCTCGCCATGAATGCCGACAAGCTGCAGCCGGGCGAGCACTGCGCGTCCACCTCGAACCGCAATTTCGAGGGGCGCCAGGGTAATGGCGGCCGCACCCACCTCGTCAGCCCGGCCATGGCCGCCGCTGCCGCGCTGGCCGGTCATTTTGTCGACGTGCGCAGTTTTTAAATACTCCGTTCGCCCTGAGCTTGTCGAAGGGCGAGCATAGTGGCCACGGAAGGCGAATATGTTCTGGGTTTACATGCTGAGATGCTCCGATGGCAGTTATTACACCGGGCATACAGATAATCTGGAAAAGCGGATCGGAGAGCATCATTCCGGTCATCTTCCTGGATGCTACACGTTCAAGCGCAGGCCGCTTGAATTGGTTTATTCGCAGGGTTTTCCGTCTCGCGTCGAGGCCCTGAGTGCAGAGCAGCAGATAAAAGGCTGGAGTCGTTCGAAGAAAGCCGCCCTGATCAATCACGACTGGGCGGAGATTTCGCGATTGGCCAAAAGTAATAATGCTGGAGTCGCCCTTCGACAAGCTCAGGGCGAACGGGAGAAATGAAGTGGAAAAGTTTACGGTTGTAAAAGGTCTCGTCGCCCCGCTCGATCGCGCCAACGTCGACACCGACCAGATCATTCCCAAGCAGTTCCTCAAGTCCATCAAGCGCACGGGCTTTGGCCCCAACCTGTTTGACGAGTGGCGCTACCTGGACGAGGGCTATCCGGGGCAGGACAACAGCAAGCGTCCGGTGAATCCGGAGTTCGTGCTGAATTTCCCGCGCTATCAAGGTGCGAGCGTGCTGATCGCCCGCCAGAACTTCGGTTGCGGCTCCTCGCGCGAGCATGCGCCGTGGGCGCTGCAGGAATACGGATTCCGCACCGTCATCGCCTCCAGCTTTGCCGACATCTTCTTCAACAACTGCTTCAAGAACGGCGTGCTGCCGGTGATGTTGAAAGAAGAAGAAATGGATGTGCTGTTTCGCGAGTGCGAGGCCGGCGAGGGCTACCAGCTCACCGTCGATCTGGAACAGAAGAAGGTTATCCGCCCCAACGGCGAGTCCTTCAGCTTCGAGGTGGATGATTTCCGCCGCCACTGCCTGCTGAACGGTCTCGACGACATCGGTCTCACCCTGCAGGTGGCCGATGACATTCGTGCCTTTGAAGCGAAGGCGAAGGTCGCCCGTCCCTGGGTGTTCCAGTCGCTGCGTTGATGCATTAACCCCTGGTTTCCGTCACGGCGGGGCCGGGAGAACCACAAGGATTCAAAAACAATGAGCAAGCATGTTGTCATTCTCGCCGGCGACGGCATCGGCCCGGAAATCATGGCAGAGGCCGAAAAAGTGCTGTCGGCCGTCAACGAAAAATTCGGCCTGGGCTTTACCTGGGAACACCAGCTGCTGGGCGGTGCCGCCATTGATGCACACGGCGTGCCGCTGCCGGATGTCACGCTTGAGGCCGCAAAGAAAGCCGATGCCGTGTTGCTCGGTGCCGTCGGCGGCCCGAAGTGGGACACCATCGAACGCTCCATCCGTCCGGAGCGCGGCCTGCTGAAGATCCGCAGTGAACTGAACCTGTTTGCCAACCTCCGT
>DAIRDY010000031.1:0-15001 GCA_036795935.1 Moraxellaceae bacterium
ATGTCGTGAGTGTCGGCAAAGGTCTGGGCCGAGAAAGTCGCCACGGCCATGGCGAGAGCAAGACGTTTCATCGCAGTTCCCGTTTGTTGTGAGGAAGTTGTTATATCCCTATGTCCTGTCGGACATTTTGCGCCCTATCGTAGCAACTCGACGGGGCCTTGGATAGCCTCGCGCGCGGCCGCCAGGAAGGCCGGGATGCGGTGTTCGAGGTAGTAGCGCGGCGCCCGCGGGCTGCCCCCCTCGATAAAGCCGACGTGGCCACCGGCACGGCAGAGCTCGAAACGAACACCGGGCCCGAGTTCGGCGACATCCGGCAGCACGGCCGGCGTCATGAACGGGTCATCCGCCGACTGGATGACCAGCGTCGGCGACTGGATGTGCCGCAGGAACTGGCGGGGACTGGAGCGCCGGTAGTAGTCATGCACGTCGGCAAAGCCGTGCAGCGGCGCAATCAGGTCATTGTCGAAATGCCAGAAGGAGCGGAACGGCCCGCGCCGCAGGTGTTCGCGCACGCGCGCCGCCGCGGCGCCATCGCCACGGCGCTCCAAGTGGCGCATCTTTTCTTCCCACTGCGCGGTCAGCGTCCCCATGAAATGCTGGCGGTAGACACGGGAGAAGCCCTGGTCCATGCGGTCGGCGCACAGCGGCAACAACAGCGGCACCGACACCGCCACCGCCGCGAACACTGGCGCCGCCGCGGCGCTCTCCCCCATCAGCTTCAGCGTCATGCTGCCGCCCAGCGAGTAACCGACCAGCGCCAGCGGCGCCCGTGGATGACGCTCCCGAAGATGCGCCAGCACCGCCGCAAGGTCATCGCTGCCACCGGCATGATAGGCGCGCGGCAGGTGATTGGGCCGCCCGCTGGCGCCCCGGCAGTTCAGGCCGACACTGGCCCAGCCCTGTCTCGCAAGCGCCGCCTGCAGGCCCAGCACATAATGCGATTCGCTGGAGCCGGACAGGCCGTGCACCACCAGCACCAGCGGCTGCCCGTCCTGCCAGCCGGTAGGCCGCAGCCAGTCGAGATCGAGAAAGTCGCCGTCAGCCAGCGCCAGCTCCTCACGCACGCGCGACACGGCAGGCGGCTTGCGGAAAAGCGTGGAGAACAGGGTCTGCGCATGCGGGTTGCGCAGCCACCAGGCCGGACGGAACGGGCTGGCAAACACCCCGGGCGGAAAATCCTGCAATGCCAAGCCTCCTCACGATGGATGACCGCCGCATGCGGCCACGGATGTGTCTTGCGCCGTTATGTCATGGGCGCATTGATAGCAAAGCCCGTGGCAAGCGGCTGCGACCTGTCGCGCATTTCACTCCGGGGGCTGGAACCGTGCCAGCACCGCCTGTACCAGGCCGGCACGGGCATGCTTCTGGGGCACCAGTACCGGTGGCAAGCCAAGCGCCGGCCAGTCCTGCTCGGACTCGACATAAACGAAGGCGCCTGGCCGCAGCAGGCTGCCATCAACCAGTTGTTGCGCCACGGCCGGCAACAGCTCGCGATGGAAGGGCGGATCCAGAAACACGCCGTCAAAGCCGCCGGGCGGGCACCACTCGCCGGGCACACGCAACAATGTCAGCGCATCACCGGCGAGCAGCCGTGCGCCGTCGGCACCAAGTTCAGCGGCGGCGGCCTGCAAGGCGCGGAACTGCGGCGCATGGCGCTCGATCATCACCACACTGGCCGCCCCGCGCGACAGCGCCTCGAAGCCGAGCGCACCACTGCCGGCAAAGGCATCCAGACAATGCGTACCGACGATCTCGAACTGCAGCCAGTTGAACAGGGTTTCGCGCACGCGGTCAGGCGTCGGGCGCAGGCCCTCGGCATCAACGAAGCGCAGGCGCCGGCTACGCCACTTCCCGCCAACGATCCGCAACTGGTTGCCGACGCCGTCACGCCCGCCGCGAGCGCTCATGGCTGCCCCTGCCCCACGCTGACCACCAGCAGGCGTGAAGGATCGACATGGCGGGCAAAAGCCCGGCGCACGTCGGCCACCGTCACCGCCTCAATGCGCGCCAGATACTGGTCGAGATAGTCGAGCGGGAGATCATAAAAGCCGATGGCGCCCAGATGCCCGGCAATGGCGGCATTGCTGGAGGCCGTCATCGGGAAGCCGGCCACGATCGAGGCCTTGGCTTCGCGCACCGCCTCCGGATCGGGACCGCGCCGCACGAAATCCGTGAGCAGCTCGCGCAGCAGCGCCAGCGCTTCGCCCGCCTGGTCGCCGCGGGTCGACAGGCTGATGGTGAACGGCCCCTGGGCGCGCATGGGCGTGAAGCCCGAGCTCACGCCATACGTTAGCCCGCGCTTCTGGCGGATCTCCCGGGTCAGCAACGACGTGAAACCACCGCCCCCCAGGATTTCGTTGCCGACCACCAGCGCGTAATGGTCGGGATCACCGCGCCGGATACCGGGCGCGCCAACCAGCAGATGCGTCTGCGTGGACGGAAACTCGCGGTGTACCTGACGGAATTTTTTCAGGCGCGGCGCATCCGGCAAGGCCGGCGCCGGCTCGCCAGCGGGCAGCGCGGCACTCAGACGCTCGGCCAGGGCCTCGGCATCGGCCCGCGACAACTGGCCGACCAACGCAATGGTCAGGTTACGCGCGACGTAATAGCGCTGATGAAACGCCTGCAACTGCTCGCGCGTCAGCCGCGCCAGCGTCTCCCGTGTCCCGCGCGGCGGCAAGGCATAGGGATGGCGACCGTAGAGCTCCTGATAATAAATCCGGCTGGCAAGCGCAGCGGGCGACTGCTCCTGCTGACGCTGGCCCACCTCGGACGCCTGCTGGATGCGGGCAAACGACTCCGCCGGAAACGCCGGCTGCGCCAGCACATCGGCAAACACCGCCAGTGCCGGGTCACGAAACTCGGGCGCACTCAGCACGCGCAACTCGACCACGGCCATGTCGCGATGCGAGGACGCCGCAAACTGTGCACCCACCTGCTCGAAAGCGGCCGCAATCGCCGAAGTGTCACGCGAGGCCGTGCCCTCGTTCAGCATGCTGGCCACCGTGCTGGCCAGACCGCCCGCCCCGGCATCCCGCGCCGCGCCGGCATCAAAGACCAGACGCACGTCCAGCATCGGCAACTCGTCGGCGGCCACGAACAACACGCGCGCACCGTTCGCGGTCTGCCAGCGCTGGATGGCGAACGGACGCCGGGCCAGGGGCGCGGCATCGGCCGCCGGCACGCTCTCCAGATGTGCCAGCGCGGTCACCGGCCCGGGCTGCACGTTGCGCTGCGGGCTGGCCAGCACACACAGCGGCAGCACCAGCAACAAACCCAACCAATGCCTCATCGCCGCACCTCCTGCATCAGCGCCTCGGGCTCCAGCCGCAGCACCGAGCGACGCCCCGGCACCAGCCAGCGCCGGGCCGCCGCCTGCACCTGCTCGGCCGGCACCGCCCGCAGCAGTTGCGGCCACTCGTCTGCCATGCGCCAGGACACGCCAACACTCTCCAGCCGGCCGATGACCGTGGCCTGCTCGCGCACGGAATCACGACTGAAGACATCGGCCGCCAGCAAGCCGGCATAGACACGATCCAGTTCGGCCGGAGTCACCGGTTCGGTTTTCAGGGCCTCGATCTCGGCCAGCACGGCAGCCTCCAGCTCGTCCAGCGTACGGCCGGGTGCCGGCACCGCGGTGACAACAAAGAGGGCATCGCCACGGGCAAACGGGTCATAGCCGGAGTTCACCGCCGCGGCGACGCCCTGCTCGCGCACGAGACGGGTCTCGAGCCGCGCGCTGTAGCCTTCATCCAGCACGCCGACGAGGAGACGCAGCGCCTCGGCCTCGCCGGGCTGTCCGGTCTGGCGGGAGGGGACGTTGTAGCCGAGATAGAGCGCCGGCACCTTGCCGGGCAGACGCAACGTCAGGCGCCGGTCGCCCGGCTCCTCAAGCTCGCGCGGCAGGCGCGACGCGGGCAGCGGCCGCGCGGCAATGCCGCCGAAAAAGCGCTCGGCCAGCGCCAGCACGGCCGGCGCGTCGACATCGCCAGCCACCACCAGCGTCGCGTTGTTGGGCGCATACCAGCGGTCGTACCAGGCCTGCAGGTCATCCAGCGTCATCGCCTCAAGGTCGCGCATCCAGCCCACGGTGGGCTGCCGGGCCGGGCTGGTCAGCCGCGCCAGCACCTGGAAGCGCTCGAAGGCGCGCGCCTGCGGATTGTCGTCCGTGCGCTGGCGGCGCTCTTCCATGACCACGCGCATTTCCTGCGCCACGTCCTCGGGCCGCAACACGATGTTGCGCATGCGGTCGGCCTCAAGCTCGAGCGCCAGCGCCAGCTTGTCGGCGGTGTAGATCTGGTAGTAGGTGGTGTAGTCGCCCGCGGTGAAGGCGTTGTCCTGGCCACCGAAGAGGGCCACGATGCGCGAGAACTCGTCGCCCGGCACCCGGGTCGTGCCCTTGAACATCATGTGCTCGAGCGCATGCGAGATGCCGGTCAGGCCGTCGGGCTCGTAGGAGGAGCCAACCCGGTACCACAGCTGGACCACCACCAAGGGCGCACGCCGGTCCTCGCGCACCACCACCTTGAGGCCGTTGGCCAGCGTGTGCTCGACCGTGACTGGCGCCGCCGGCAGCAGGCCCGACAAGCCAAGCAGCAGGGCGGCAAGCCCTGCCCGCGTCATCATCCGGCGCATGCCGTCTCCACAAGAAAGCGACAGAAACAGGACGCGCCGGCCACGCGCATGACAGTGGCGACGCGCAAAGAGGTGGTAGGATAGCCCATCCATTTTCCGGGCTGCAGGCCGGCCCGACGCCTGATTTGTTGCTTTCATGTCCGATCCGAACGCCCCCGAAAATCCCGCCGGCGAAAAATCGCTGGGCGCCGCCATGAAAGGCTGGTTCAACCGCAAGCCGGCGGAGCCCGCCGCATCGGCCGGCACTGTCGAACCCGTGACCGCCGCTCCCGCTCCGGCACCTGGCGACAGCACGCCGGAGGGTGATGGCGGCAGTTTCTTCGAGCGCATGAAGCTCGGCCTCACGCGCACGCGGCAGTCCTTCAGCAACGGCATGGCCACACTGCTGATCGGCGGCAAGGAAATCGACGACGAGCTGCTGGAAGACATCGAGACCCAGATGCTGGTCGCCGACATCGGTGTCGACGCCACCCGACGCATCATCGACAGCCTGACCGAACGCGTCTCGCGCAAGGAGCTCACGCACTCGGGCCCCTTGTACAAGGCACTTCAGGGCGAGCTTGCCGAGCTGCTGGCGCCCCGCGTTGCACCGCTGGTCATCGACAGCACGAAGAAACCCTTCGTGATCCTGATGGTCGGCGTCAACGGCGTCGGCAAGACCACCACCATCGGCAAGCTCGCCAAGCGCTTCCAGAAGGAAGGCCGTAGCGTGATGCTGGCCGCCGGCGACACTTTCCGCGCCGCCGCCGTCGAGCAGCTCACGGTCTGGGGCGAGCGCAACAACGTGCCGGTCGTGGCGCAGGGCTCGGGCGCCGATTCCGCCTCGGTGATTTTCGATGCGCTGACCAGCGCCCGCGCCCGCGGCATCGACGTGCTGATCGCCGACACCGCCGGCCGCCTGCACACCAAGTCCAACCTGATGGAAGAACTGAAGAAGGTCTTCCGCGTGATGCAGAAGATCGACCCCACGGCACCGCACGAAACCATGCTCGTGGTCGACGCCGGCACCGGCCAGAACGCGCTGTCGCAAGTACAGGAATTCCATCAGGCCGTGGGCCTCACCGGCCTCACCGTGACCAAGCTCGACGGCACCGCCAAGGGTGGTGTGCTGTTCAACATCGCCAGCCGCTGCGACGTGCCGATCCGCTACATCGGCGTCGGCGAGAAAATCGACGACCTGCGTCCCTTTGACGCCCACGATTTCGTGGCCGCGCTTTTCGACGAAGACCAATGATTGTTTTTGACCGCGTCAGCAAGACCTACCCCTCCGGCTTCGAAGCCCTGAAGCAGGTGAGCTTCACGCTCGGCACCGGCGAGATGGCCTTCCTCACCGGCCACTCCGGCGCCGGCAAGTCCACGCTGCTCAAGCTGGTGCTGCTCACCGAGCGCGCCAGCCAGGGCCGCATCGAGGTCAACGGCATCGACTATGCCGGCCTCAAGGGCCGCGCCATCGCCCATGCCCGGCGCCAGATCGGCATGGTGCACCAGGACCACAACCTGCTCGCCGACCGCAGCGTGTACGACAACGTCGCGCTGCCGCTCGTGATCAACGGCCTGGATGCACGCGACATTCCGCGTCGCGTGCATGCCGCGCTCGACCTCGTCGGCCTGGCGCACCGTGCCAAGGCCTCGCCGGAGACCCTTTCCGGCGGCGAACAGCAGCGCGTCGGCATTGCCCGCGCGGTCGTGAGCAAGCCGGCGCTGCTGCTGGCCGACGAACCCACGGGCAATCTCGACCCCGACCTCGCCACCAGTGTCATGAACATTTTCGAAGAGCTGTCCTCGGTCGGCGTGAGCATCCTCATCGCCACCCACGACCTGCCGCTGATTGCGCGCTACCGCCATCGCCTGCTGACCCTGCGCGACGGCCAACTGGTGGGAGACGCCTCATGAGCGGCGCCGCGAAAGCCCGGGCCACCACGGCCTCCACCTTCGCCCACTGGCGCGCCCACCACGCCCGCGAAGCACGCGCCAGTCTCGCCCGGCTGCTGGCCACACCGCTGGCCAGCCTGATGACGCTGCTGGTGGTGGCGCTGGCGCTGGCGCTGCCGGCCACGCTGTCGCTGCTGCTGGACAATGCCCGCGGCCTGATCGGCGGCTGGGACGGCCAGGCGCGCATCTCCCTTTATTTGCGCCAGGACCTGCCGGCGGCCGGCCAGCAGGCGCTGCAGCAGCGCCTGGCCCAGCGCCGCGACATCGAGCGTGCGCGCCTGATCACGCCCGGCGAGGCACTGGAGGAGTTCCGCCAGCTCTCCGGCTACGGCAACGTGCTCGGCCTGCTCGACGACAACCCGCTGCCGCCGGTGGTGGTGGTCTGGCCCGCCGACGGCCGCCCGGCGGCGGTCAGCGGCCTGCGCGACGCCCTCGCCGCCATCCCGGAAGTGGACAGCGCCGACATCGACATGGCCTGGGTACAGCGGCTGGCCGCGCTGCTCGCCTTCGGCGAACGATTGCTGCTGGCGCTGGGGCTGGCGCTGGCCGCCACCGTGCTGCTGGTCATCGGCAACACCATCCGCCTCGGCTTCGAGTCGCGCCGCGATGAAGTCCGCGTGCTGTCGCTGCTGGGCGCCACCGACGCCTTCATCCGCCGCCCCTTCCTCTGGACCGGACTCTGGACCGGGCTCGCCGGCGGCCTGCTGGCGCTGCTCGCCACCGCCGCCGTGATGCTCTGGCTGGGCGGCCCGGTGGCCGAGCTGGCGGCGCTCTACCAGAGCGACTTTGCCCTCGCCGGCCCCGGCGCGGGCCTCGTGCTCGGCCTGCCGGCGGGCAGTGCCCTGCTCGGCCTGGCCGGCGCCTGGCTCGCCGTCGCCCGCCTGCTGCGCGCCATGGCGCCTTAGCAGCGAGCCGCAAAGGCTCCGCGCAGCGTCCCTGAAAAGCTTTTATATATCAGCAAGTTGAAGACAAGCGCCGGAACCGCTCGCGGCCCGGCGCGTTACAAATCCGCAGCAAAGCCCTGTCGTCAGGCGCTTTAGCACTCTCCCCTGCCGGGTGCTAATATCGGGCCATCCAACCATCCCTGACGGAGATCCACCGATGTCGACCCGCGAGCTTGTGCCGGTTGCCCTGTCGGTTCCCGGGGTCAACCTGGGCGCCTACATCACCACCGTGAACAGCATCCCCGTGCTTTCTGCGGAGGACGAGCGCGCCCTCGCCGAACGCTATGTCGCTGAACAGGACCTCGAGGCCGCCCGCCAGCTGGTGCTGTCGCACCTGCGCTTTGTCGTGCACATCGCCAAGAGCTATGCCGGCTACGGCCTGCCGCAGGCCGACCTGATCCAGGAAGGCAATGTCGGCCTGATGAAGGCGGTAAAGCGCTTCGACCCGACCATGGGCGTGCGCCTGGTGTCCTTTGCCGTGCACTGGATCAAGGCCGAAATCCACGAATACGTGATCAAGAACTGGCGCATCGTGAAGGTCGCCACCACCAAGGCCCAGCGCAAGCTGTTCTTCAACCTGCGCAGCAAGAAGAAGGGCACGGGCCGGCTGTCGGTGGCGGAGGCCGAGCGCATTGCCGCCGACCTCAACGTGACGCCGGAGCAGGTCGTGGAGATGGAGGGTCGCCTCTATGCCTATGACGCCAGCTTCGATGCCGCCCCCGACGAGGACGAAGACCGCGCCGGCCAGGCCCCGGTCTACTACCTCGA
The DNA here is from genome assembly GCA_036795935.1 of Moraxellaceae bacterium. Classification (GTDB taxonomy): domain Bacteria; phylum Pseudomonadota; class Gammaproteobacteria; order Pseudomonadales; family Moraxellaceae; genus UBA2031. The sequence goes on from DAIRDY010000031.1 coordinate 8,280, forward strand.
GGACAACCGCTACGACCCGGCCGTGCAGTTGGAAGAGGCGGACTGGGAAGCCGACTCCACCGAGCGCCTGATGGCGGCCATGGGCAAACTGGACGCACGCAGCCAGGCCATCCTCGCCCGCCGCTGGCTGGCCGAGGACAAGGCCACGCTGCACGAGCTGGCCGCCGAATACGGCGTGTCGGCCGAGCGCATCCGCCAGCTGGAAAAGAACGCCATGGAAAAAATCCGGGCCAGCCTGACCGCCTGACGGGACCGGCGCCAGCCATTACACTTCCAACGCCGCGCCCTGCGCGGCGTTTGCTTTCCTGCACTGCCCCCCGATCAGGGACCTGCCATGCCGAATTTCGTTTTCCTGGCCAGCCTCAACCTGCTGCTCGCCGTCACCCTCGGTGCCTTTGGTGCGCACGGCCTCAAAACCCGTGTCGGCGCCGACGCACTCGGCTGGTGGCAGACGGCCGTGCAATACCATTTCTGGCATGCGCTCGGCCTCTTCGGCATCGGCCTGCTGCTGCTCGCGCAACCGGCGCTTGTTGGCGCACGCAGCGCCGGCTGGCTGCTGCAGGCCGGCATCGTGGTGTTCTGCGGCACGCTGTATGCGATGACACTGGGTGCGCCGCGCTGGTTCGGCGCCATCACGCCCATCGGCGGCCTGCTGCTGATCGCCGGCTGGGCGCTGCTGGCCTGGGCCAGCTTCCGGGCAGGAGCCTGACATGAAGCTGCTGATCAATGGCGAGGCCCGCGAGCTTGAGGCCGGCACGCTGGCCGAGCTCGTCGCCGCACTCGGCCTCACCGGCCGCCGCATTGCCATCGAGCGCAACGGCGAAATCGCGCCACGCAGCCAGCACGCCAGCACGGCACTGCACGATGGCGACCGCATCGAAATCGTGCATGCCATCGGCGGCGGCTGACGCCTGCCGCTTTCTTCCACTTTCCTGTGCACGACGGACATCCCATGAGCACTGACACCTTCACGCTGGCCGGCAAGACCTATGCGTCGCGCCTGCTCGTCGGCACCGGCAAATACCGCGACTTCGACGAAACGCGCGACGCCATCGCGGCCTCCGGCGCCGAAATCGTCACCGTCGCGATCCGCCGCACCAACATCGGCCAGCATGCCGGCGAACCCAACCTGCTCGACGTGATTTCGCCCGAGCGCTACACCATCCTGCCGAACACCGCCGGCTGCCACACCGCCGACGAGGCCGTGCGCACCTGCCGCCTCGCACGCGAACTGCTGGATGACCACCGGCTGGTCAAGCTGGAAGTGCTGGCCAACGACCACACGCTGTACCCGAACGTGGTGGAAACGCTGAAGGCGGCCGAGGTGCTGGTGAAGGAAGGCTTCGAGGTGATGGTTTACACCTCCGACGATCCCGTCATCGCCAAGCGCCTCGAAGAGATCGGCTGTGTGGCGGTGATGCCGCTGGGCTCGCTGATCGGCTCCGGCCTCGGCATCGTCAACCCCTACAACCTGCGCATCATCCTCGACCAGGCGAAAGTCCCGGTGCTGGTGGACGCTGGTGTCGGCACGGCGTCCGATGCGGCCTATGCCATGGAGCTGGGCTGCGAGGCCGTGCTGATGAATACCGCCATCGCCAAGGCGCAGCAGCCGGTGCTGATGGCCTCAGCCATGAAAAAAGCCATCGAGGCCGGCCGCGAGGCCTTCCTCGCCGGGCGCATGGAAAAGAAGCTGTACGGCTCGGCGTCCAGCCCGCTTGCCGGAAAGTTTTTCTGACGCGACCCTGGCAGGAGCGGCTTTCGCCGCGCTAGGGCGCTTGCTGGCGCAGTGTGCTATCGCGGCGAAAGCCGCTCCTGCCGATCTCATCATTCATTGTGTGCGGACCGCTCCGCATCTACAGACAAGACGCCATCGTGACCGATACCGACAGCAAGCCCTTCATGCGCCGCATCCAGACCTTCATGCGCCGCTCGTCCCCGTTCACTGCCTCGCAGAAGCGCGGCATGGCGGAATTTGCACCGCAGTTCCTGTTGCCGCGCACGCGCGAGCCCTTTGTCGCGCGCGACGTATTCGGCCGCGAGGCGCCGCTCACCGTCGAAGTCGGCTTTGGCATGGGCTATACGCTGGCGGAAATGGCCCGGGCCGCGCCGGAGCGCGACTTTGTCGGCATCGAAATCCATGAACCCGGCGTCGCCCAGCTCTGCTTCGAACTGGGCACCCAGGGCATCGGCAATGTGCGCATCCTCGACGAGGATGCGCTGGAGCTGCTGGAAACCCGCTTTGCCGACGACAGCATCGACACCTTCCAGCTGTTTTTCCCCGACCCCTGGCAGAAGGCGCGCCACTACAAGCGCCGCTTCGTGAACCATGCCAATGCCGAACTGATCCGGCGCAAGCTGAAAACCGGCGGCCTCTTCCACATGGCCACCGACTGGCAGAACTATGCCGAATGGATGCTGGAACACATGGAATCAGCGCCGGGCTACGCGAATGTTGCAGGGGCGGGACAGTACCATCCGCGCCCGGACTTCCGGCCGCTGACCAAGTTCGAGGCGCGCGGCCATCGCGCCGGCCATGGCGTCTGGGACCTGATCTATCGCAAGCAGTAGTGCGGGTCCGGCTGGCACTGCGAGTGCAGCGCACAACGCCAGAACAAATGTTGCGACGCCTGTAGGTGCGGATTTATCCGCACAACTTTTCTGCTCCCCTCCAGCAGCGTGAGGGCTGGGGCAAGGGATATCCCTACGGCAGGAAGCGCTCCAGCAGGGTGTTCAGGTAATTGAAGCCGGTGGACGTGCAGGCCAGACGCTGCTCGTCGGCCTGCAACAACCCCTGTGCCCGCAGCGCCGCCAACTCCGGCGCAATGCGCGCCAGCGACAAGCCCGTGCGTTCGGCAAACAGCGCCGCCGGCACGCCGTCTTTCAGGCGCAGCGCATTCAGCATGAACTCGAAAACCAGTTCCTCGTCGCGCACAAAACCGGCGCTGGCCGTGGCCCGGCCACTGCCGGCCGCGGCCAGGTAATCGCGCGGCAGCCGCGTTTTCTGGTAGCGCCAGACACCACCGTCGCGCGTCAGCTTGCCGTGCGCGCCCGCACCCAGCGCCAGATAGTCGCCGAACGCCCAGTAATTGCGGTTATGCCGGCATTCGCGGCCCGCCTGTGCATAGGCCGACACTTCATACTGGTGAAACCCTGCCGCGGCGAGCCGCGCCTGCCCGGCTTCCTGGATGGCCCAGAGCGTGTCGTCCTCGGGCAACACCGGCGGATCGCGATAGAACACCGTGTTCGGCTCGATGGTGAGCTGGTACCAGGAAAGATGCGCGGGGCCGAGGGCAATCGCCTGTGCAATGTCGGCGAGGGCCTCGTCCAGCGTCTGCCCCGGCAGGCCATGCATGAGGTCCAGATTGAAATTGTCGAAGCCGGCGGCACGCGCCGCCGCAGCCGCACGCAGCGCCTCGTCACGGCCGTGGATGCGCCCGAGTGCCGCCAGTTTGTCCGCGGCAAAACTCTGCACGCCAATGGACAGGCGGTTGATGCCAAGCGCACGGTAACCGCGGAATTTCTCCTGTTCCACCGTGCCGGGGTTGGCCTCCAGCGTAATCTCCACATCCGCCGCAAAGGGCAGACGGGCGCGCAGGCCGGCAAACAGCCGCTCGTAGGCGGCGGCTGTAAACAGCGAGGGCGTACCGCCACCGATGAACACCGAACTGACGGCACGTCCCTGTACAAGGTCCGGCAGTGTCGCGAGGTCATGATCAAGATCGGCGAGCAGTGCCGTGACATACTCGGCTTCGGGCAGACCGGCTGCCGCTTCGTGCGAATTGAAGTCGCAATACGGGCATTTGCGGACGCACCAGGGCACATGCAGGTAGAGCGCCAGCGGCGGCAATGCGATCATCGGAATTCATCCGGCAGGAGGGGCGCCATGGCATTCTGGCTCATGAAATCGGAACCGTCGGTGTTTTCCATCGACGACCTTGCGACACGCAAGACCTCGCTCTGGGACGGCGTGCGCAACTATCAGGCCCGCAACTTCCTGCGTGCGATGCAAGCAGGCGACGAGGCCTTCTTCTATCACTCGAGCTGCCCGGAGCCCGGCATCGCCGGACGCATGACCATCGTGCGTGCGGCCTATCCGGACCCGACGCAGTTCGACCCGAAGAGCCCCTACCACGACGCGAAGTCGCCGCCTGACGTGCCGCGCTGGGACAGCGTCGACGTGGCCTTTGCCGAGCGCTACGCCGACGTCATCCCGCTCGCCGCGCTCAAGGCGTTGCCGGCGCTGGCCGGGCTGCCGCTGGTACAGAAAGGTTCGCGCCTCTCGGTAATGCCGGTCACTGCCGCCGAGTGGCGCGCCATCCTGCAGCTCGCGAAGCGCTGACAGTGCGGGTGCGGATAAATCCGCAGCTACAGGAAATCGGCGATGCGCGCCTTTAACTGCTGCAGGGCCTGCGCACGATGGCTGATGACATTCTTGCGTTCGCGCGGCAGTTCGGCACTGGCCATGCCTTCGCCAGGCACCAGGAACAGCGGGTCGTAACCAAACCCTTGGTCACCGCGCGGCACCGCCAGGATTTCACCCGCCCACTCCGCCTGACAAAGCAGCGGCAAGGGATCATCGGCATGGCGCACCAGCGCCAGCACGCAGACAAAGCGTGCCGTCAGCGGCACGCCGGGCTGACGCAGCGGCTGCAACGCCTGCAGCAGCGTTTGATTGTTGTCGGCATCGCTGGCACCGGGGCCTGCGTAGCGCGCGGAATAAATGCCCGGTGCGCCGCCCAGCGCATCCACGCACAGGCCGGAATCATCGGCCAGCGCCGGCAGGCCGGTAGCGCGCGCTGCATGGCGTGCTTTCAGGATGGCGTTCTCGACAAAGCTCAGCCCGGTTTCGTCGGCATCCGTCACGCCCAGTGTTTTCTGCGACACGATCTCGATGGCGCTGCCCTCGAGCAGTGCCGCAAGCTCGCGCAGCTTGCCGGCATTGCCCGTGGCCAGAACGAGTTTTTTCATCACATGCATTTCCTGCAGACAGCGCGCCGGCGGACGACATTCAGCGCGTCAGGCGGTAGATGGCAATCTCGCCGAACAGGTTGGGGAACAGCTTCGCGAGCACGCTGCCCTGCTGGCCACCGTCCACGGCAAGCCGGTCGAGCACGCGTATGCCCTTGTCGCGGCACAGCGCATCGAAATCGTGGAAGGTGCAGAGGTGGATGTTGGGCGTGTTGTACCAGGTGTAGGGCAGCGCTTCCGACACCGGCATCATGCCCTTCAGCGTCAGGTAGAAACGCGTGGTCCAGTGCGCGAAGTTCGGAAAGGTGATGATGGCCTCGCGACCGACGCGCAGCATGTCCTCGAGCAGCACGTCGGGCTTTTCCACGGCCTGCAGGGCCTGGGTCATGATCACGGTGTCGAAACTGCCGTCGCGGAAATTGCCGAGCCCGGTATTGAGGTTCTGCTCGACCACGTTGACGCCGCGCGCGATGCAGGCGGTGATCTTGTCGGCATCGATCTCGAGGCCGTAGCCGCGCACGCCGAAGGCATCGCGCAGGTGCGCCAGCAGCTCGCCGTCGCCACAGCCCAGGTCGAGCACGCGCGCACCCGGCTCCACCCACTGTTCCGCCAGCGCAAGATCAAGCCGCATGGTTGTGGCTCCGGTTGCCGCGACTGGTCTCGATGCGGTTCATGTAGGCGCGGAAGATGTCGATGTAGCGCGGAATGGCGAGCAGGAAGGAGTCGTGGCCTTGCGGCGCATCGATGTCGGCATAGCAGACTTCCTTGCCCTCCTGGATCAGGGCATCGACGATCTCGCGCGAACGCGCCGGCGAGAAGCGCCAGTCGGTGGTGAAGGACACGACCAGGAAACGGCACTGCGCCTGCGACAGCGCACGCGCAAGATCGTTGTCGAAATCGCGCGCCGGGTCGAAATAGTCCAGCGCCTTGGTCATCAGCAAATAGGTGTTGGCGTCGAAATTGCGCGAGAAGGTCTCGCCCTGGTGGCGCAGGTAGGACTCGACCTGAAACTCGACATCGAAGCCGTACATGAACTGCCCGGAACGCAGGTCGCGGCCGAACTTCTGCTTCATGGCCTCGTCGGAGAGGTAGGTGATGTGCCCGACCATGCGCGCGAGGATCAGGCCGCGGCGCGGATAGGTGTCGTACTGGTAGAAGCGGCCGCCATGGAAATCCGGGTCGGTGAGGATGGACTGGCGCGCCACTTCGTTGAAGGCAATGTTCTGTGCCGACAGCTTGGGCGCGCTGGCAATCACCACGGCATGGCGCAGGCGCTCCGGGTAGTCGATGGACCACTGCAGCACCTGCATGCCGCCGAGCGAGCCGCCAACCACGGCGGCCCACTGGCCAATGCCGAGGCGGTCGGCCAGCCGCGCCTGCACCTGCACCCAGTCCTTGACCGTGACCAGCGGAAAGTCCGGGCCCCAGTTCTGGCCGGTCTCGGGATTGATCGAGGCCGGACCGGTGGAGCCATGGCAGCCGCCGAGATTGTTCAGTGCGACCACGAAGAAACGCCGGGTGTCGATGGCCTTGCCGGGACCGATGCAGTCGTCCCACCAGCCGGGCTTGCTGTCGCTTGCGCGGTGATAGCCGGCAGCATGGTGATGGCCGGACAGCGCGTGACAGATCAGCACGGCGTTGTCGGCGGCGTCGTTCAGCTCGCCATAGGTCTCGTAGACGATGTCATAGGCCGGCAGCACGCGCTTGCACTCGAGCGTCAGCGGCTCGGCGAAGTGCGCGGTCTGCGGGGTGAC
>DAIRDY010000032.1:0-14986 GCA_036795935.1 Moraxellaceae bacterium
TCCCAGAATTTTTTCTCGAACAGGCGGGCGTCGGCCTGCAGGATCTGGCTGCCCAGCGCCGCGTCCTCGGGATTAGCCTGCTGCAGCGCGGCCAGTGCCTGTTTCGCGGTGCCGTATTCCTCGCTCTTGAAGGCGGCGTCGGCCTTCTGGCGCAGGTTGGCCAGCGTGGCCGTGCGCTCCTGGCTGTAGCGGTCGTCGCCGGTCAGCTTGGCCAGGTCGTCGAGCACGCTCAGGCGCTGGCCCATCTCGGTTTCGGTAAGGCCGGCCAGCTGGTTCTGCTGGGCGGTGATGCGGGCCTGGGTCTTGCCCATGAGGTCGTTCAGGTCACGCGCGAGCTTGCCGTGCAGCTCGGCGTTCCAGCGCTCCATCTTCGGCAGCTTGGCCAGCTGCGCCTCGAGCACATTGCGTGGCACGAGACCGCTGGCCGAGCTGTGCTGGCTGACCTCGGCGCGGATGTCCTTGTCGAGGCGCGAGGCGAGCTGGGCGCCGATCTCGTTCAGTTGCTGCTGTGCCTGCAGGCCCTTGGGGGTGTTCAGGTTCTGGCCGGCCAGACGGGCCGCCAGCTGCTCGTAGGTGGCCTCGAGATTGCCGCCCTGCTGGGCGGCGGCCATTTCCTGCGGGGTCAGCGACGGATTGGCGCCGCAGCCGGCGAGCGTGACGGCGAGGGCAATCCCGGTAAGGGTGTGGCGATTCATGCGGGTCCCCTGCATGCAATGGGCAAATGAAAGTCCTGCCCGAGTCTATCGGCGCAGGATGTCATGTAAAGAACGAAGATGACGCCAGCGGCGATTCAGGCCGATGTCGCGGACTCGCCCTGCCAGCGTGCGTAGAACACGGTGGCGAGGAAGGTGGCGCTGATCAGCAGCGCGCGCACGACAGCGAGGCTGCCCTCGCTGCCCGGGGCCATCGCAGCAAGCACGCTCCACACGAAGTAGGGCATCAGCAGGAAGCCTAGCCAGAGCGCGGCACGCACGCGGCGCGCGCGCAGGCCGGGCAGGAAGGCCGCCAGCGGCAGCAGCTTCAGCGCCAGCACGAAGGCGATGGCGCCGATGGCGGTGCCGGCCGGGGCAAAGAGCAGGGTTTCGGCCGCCAGCAGCACGAGCAGCATGCCGAGCAGTGCCAGCGTAGCCAGGCGGGCGCGATCGGCGCGGCTCATGCGACCCCCCCGTCCGCGACATGGCGGCGCGCGTGGCGGGCGAGGCGGCGGCCCAGCGCCAGGCAGAGCGCGCTTTCCTCGTCGTCCAGCGGACGCCGGCTGTCGGCACCGGCCAGATGGCTGGCGCCATAGGGCGTGCCGCCGCCTGCGGTCTTGAGCAGGCCGGGTTCGCTGTAGGGCAGGCCGAGCACGGCCATGCCGTGGTGCAGCAGCGGCAGCATCATGCTGAGCAGCGTGGTTTCCTGGCCGCCGTGCAGCGAGCTGGTGGAGGTGAAGACCACGGCCGGCTTGTCGATCAGTGCGCCGTTCAGCCACAGGCCGCTGGTGCCGTCGAGGAAGTATTTCAGCGGCGCGGCCATGTTGCCGAAGCGCGTCGGGCTGCCGAGCGCGAGTCCGGCACAGCCGGCCAGGTCCTCGGGCGTGCAGTAGAGGTCGCCGTCGGCGGGAATGTCGGGCGCCGTGGCCTCGCAGTCGGCGGACACGGCCGGCACGGTGCGCAGGCGCGCGTCCAGGCCCTCGGTCTCGATGCCGCGGGCAATCAGCCGCGCCATCTGCCGGGTGGCGCCGTGGCGGCTGTAATAAAGAACCAGCACATAAGGTGCGCTCATTTCAGCAACTCCAGTACGCGTTCCGGGGGGCGGCCGATCACCGCGCGCCCGCCTGCGACCACGATGGGACGCTCGATCAGGCGCGGATGCGTCACCATGGCACGGATCAGCGCGGCCTCGGAGAGGCGCGCATCGTCCAGCCCGAGCTCGGCGTACTCCGCTTCCTTGTGGCGCAGCAGCTCGCGGGCGCTGATGCCCAGCGCCTTGAGCAGGCGTTTCAGCGTGGCGGCGTCGGGCGGGGTTTTCAGGTAGTCGACCACCACCGGCGTGTGGCCGGCGGCCTCGATCAGGGCCAGGGCTTCGCGCGATTTCGAGCAGCGCGGGTTGTGGTAGACGGTGATCATGGCGGTCAGGCGGGCTCGGCAGCAGGAAACAGCGCGCAGTGTAGCGGCCATGCCGGCACAGGTCACACTCGACAGCCGGCGCACGGGGCGGGAATACTTGGCCCGTCGGTGCCTGCACCGGCCTACCGGGGCCTTTGCCCCCAGCCCAGGACCTGCGCATGCGCGACAAGCTCACCGCCGACTACCGCCAGATTGTTTCCTTCGCCCGCTTCGTGGTGCGGCGTTTCCTGGCGGACAACTGCCGGCAGAATGCCATGGTGCTCACCTACACCACGCTGTTCGCCGTGGTGCCGGTGATGACGGTGACCTTTGCCATCCTCTCCGCCATCCCCTCGCTGCAGCATGTCAGCACCGACATCCAGGCCTTCATCTTCAGCCACTTCATTCCCAGCACCGGCATGGAGGTGCAGGCCAAGCTGCAGGAATTTTCCGAGCAGGCGCGCGGCCTCACCGTGATCGGCATCGGCATGCTGTTCGTCACGGCCATCATGTTGCTGGTCACCATCGAGCGTTCGTTCAACCAGATCTGGAAAGTGCGTGAGGCGCGCAAGGGCGTGATCAGTTTCCTGCGCTACTGGGCCGTGCTCAGCCTGGGGCCCTTGTTGCTGGGCGCGGGCTTTGCCATTTCGTCCTACCTCACCTCACTGCGCCTGTTCAGCGAGGCGGCGTCGGCAGTCGGTGGCGTGATTCCCGGCTTGCAGCTGCTGCCCTTCATTACCACTGCGCTTGCCTTCTCGCTGCTTTACATCACGGTACCCAACTGCAAGGTGCCGTTGAAGGCAGGTTTTGCCGGCGGTCTCTTTGCGGCCTTCCTGTTCGAGATGGCCAAGGCCGCCTTCGGCCTCTTCGTCACGCGCTTTTCGTCGTACACGCTGGTCTATGGTGCGTTTGCCGCGTTTCCGGTGTTCCTGATCTGGATGTACCTGTCGTGGATGATCATCCTGTTCGGCGTCGAGGTGACGCGCGGCCTGGCCGTGTTCCGCCACACCGGCATGGTGAGCCGGCATCCGGTGCTCGCGCTGCTCGATGTGTTGCAGCTGTTCTGGCGCAAGCAGCAGCACGGTGCCAGTGTCAGTGATGTTGAAGCCATGGCCATTCTCGGCAAGCAGGAAGTGGAAATCTGGTTTGACTTCGTCGACCTGCTGACACGCGAGCGCATTATCCACCGCACCGACACCGGCAGCTATGTGCTGACGCGCAACCTCGAGCACATCAACTTTGCCGATTTCTACCGCGGCCTGCCCTGGCCGCTGCCCACGCCAGCCGACCTCGACCGCCTGCATGCCGACGACCACTGGGTGAAGACACTGCGCCCGGCACTGCTGCGCGTGCACGAGGCCATGGAGCGCGAGTTGCACATCCCGCTGGCGACCATCGTCGCCGACGAGGTCGCGCCGGAGACTCCCTGCACCAGCGACACTGCGCCGGCCGTGGTCGCGCTGCCGGCCGCCGATGACAAGAGGAAGAACGCCTGATGTCTGCCATCGAAACCCTGACCCTGCACCACGACGGCCTCACCTTCTCCGCGCGCGCCGCCGGTGAGGGGCCGCTGGTGCTGATGCTGCACGGCTTCCCCGACGACTTTCACAGCTACGACGCACAGATCGAGGCCATTGCCGCTGCCGGCTACCGCGTGGTGGTGCCGATGCTGCGTGGCTACGAACCCGGCTCGCAGTCGGCGCGCGACCTTTACCACCTGATCCACCTGGCCGGCGACGTGCTGGCCTGGATGCAGGAGCTGGGCGCGAAGCAGTGCCATCTGGTCGGCCACGACTGGGGCGCGCTCACCGCCTATGTGGCCGCCGCGCTGCAACCGAAGAAATTCGCCTCGCTGACCACGCTCGCCATTCCGCACCTGCGGCGCGGTCTGGTCGGCATCACCGAGGTGCCGGGCCAGCTGGTGAAGTCGTCCTACATCCTGCTGATGCAGTTCCAGAAGATTGCCGAGAGCATTGTCGAACGCGACGACTTCGCCTTCATTGAAACCTTGTGGAAGAACTGGTCGCCGGACTGGCTGTATGCCCCCGCCGACATCGAGCAGGTGAAATCCACCTTCCGCCAGCCCGGCGTGGTGCATGCCGCCACCCAGTACTACCGCTGCCTGCTGCAACCCCTGTCGCTGTCCACGCAACAGAGCTGGAGCCTGCTCACCAGCCGCGTGCAGGTGCCGACGCTGGCGCTGACCGGCGAGAACGACGGCTGCATGGACTCGCGCCTGTACGACACGCTGATGCGCCAGCAGGACTTCGAGAAGGGACTGGACGTGCGCCGCATTGCCGGCACCGGCCATTTCCTGCACCGCGAGGCGCCGCAGGAAATCAATGCGCTGATCCTGGAGTGGCTGCAGGCGCATCCGGTGGCGGGCTGAGCCGGACAGGTTCCTGCCTGTCCGGGCCTTGCCACATGCCCGGGCCTGACCGACTGTCAGGTCATTCGGTATACTCCCGCCCCGTCCGCGGGCGGGCCTTCCAGGCCCCCCAGCCTCGCCGATCCCAGCCAGCCGCGAACCTGCCCGGAGCCTCCATGACCGTGATCAAGAAGGACGACCTCATCCAGAGCGTCGCCGATGCCCTGCAGTACATCTCCTACTACCACCCGGTGGACTTCATCCAGGCCATCAACGCCGCCTACGAGCGCGAAGAGAACCAGGCCGCCAAGGACGCGATGGCGCAGATCCTCATCAACTCGCGCATGTGTGCCGAGGGCCACCGCCCCATCTGCCAGGACACCGGCATCGTCACCGTGTTCGTGAAGGTGGGCATGGACGTGCGCTGGGACCTGGGCGGCATGAGCCTGGACGACGCCATCAACGAAGGCGTGCGCCGCGCCTACCTGCTGCCGGACAACGTGCTGCGCGCCTCCATCCTGCGCGACCCGGCCGGCAAGCGCGCCAATACCAAAGACAACACCCCGGCCGTGATCCACTACAGCATCGTGCCGGGCGACAAGGTCGACATCACTGTCGCCGCCAAGGGCGGCGGTTCCGAGAACAAGTCCAAGATGGTCATGCTCAACCCGTCCGACTCCATCGTGGACTGGGTGCTGAAGACGGTGCCGACCATGGGTGCCGGCTGGTGCCCGCCCGGCATGCTCGGCATCGGCATCGGCGGCACCGCGGAAAAGGCCGCGCTGCTGGCGAAAGAATCGCTGATGGACCCGGTCGACATGCACGAGCTGCTGGCGCGCGGTCCGCAGAACCGCATCGAGGAGCTGCGTGTCGAGCTGTATGAAAAAGTGAATGCGCTCGGCATCGGCGCGCAGGGCCTGGGCGGCCTCACCACGGTCGTCGACATCAAGATCCGCGATTACCCGACGCACGCGGCCTCGCTGCCGGTGGCGATGATTCCGAACTGCGCGGCCACCCGCCATGTGCATTTCGAGCTCGACGGTTCCGGTCCTGCCGAACTGGAGGTGCCGAAGCTGGAGGACTGGCCGAAGATCACCTTCGATGCCTCCAAGTCGCGCCGCGTGAACCTCGACACCGTTACCCAGGCGGAAATCGAAAGCTGGCAGCCGGGCGAGACGCTGCTGCTCTCCGGCACCATGTACACGGGCCGTGATGCGGCCCACAAGCGCATGACCGAGATGTTCGCGCGCGGCGAATCGCTGCCGGTGGACCTCAAGGGCAAGTTCATCTACTACGTCGGCCCGGTGGATCCGGTGCGTGATGAAGTGGTCGGCCCCGCCGGCCCGACCACGGCCACGCGCATGGACAAGTTCACCGACACCGTGCTCGAGAAGACCGGCCTCATGGGCATGATCGGCAAGTCCGAGCGCGGTCCGGTGGCCATCGAGGCCATCAAGAAGCACAAGGCCGTCTACCTGATGGCCGTGGGTGGTGCCGCCTATCTCGTGTCCAAGGCCATCCGCAAGTCGCGCGTCGTGGCCTTCGAGGATCTCGGCATGGAAGCGATCTACGAGTTCGTGGTCGAGGACATGCCGGTGTCGGTGGCGGTCGACGTGAAGGGCGAGTCGGTGCACAACACCGCGCCGAAAATCTGGCAGGCCAAGATCGGCAAGATTCCGCTCGGCGCGTAATCCGCATGCAGCAATGAAAAAGCCCGCGATTGCGGGCTTTTTCATGCGCGTTGCTCAACAGGACAGTAACAGGGCTCAGTTGGCCGGCGTGATACCGAAGCCGGTGGCGTTGATCTTGTCCTGCAGTTTCTTGTTGGCTTCGGCCGGGGCATTGTTGGCCGCATCGGTCGCGGCCTTGGCCTTGGCGTCAGCATCAGCCTTGGCGGCTTCTGCCTTCTTCTGTGCCTTGTCGGCCTTGTCCTTGCCTTCCTTCAGCTTGCCGTCGGCCTGGTCGAGGGCGGCACCGGTGTTGAGGCCGGTCATGGCATCGAGGGTGGCGGCCTTGTCCTTGCCGGCCTTCATTTTCTTGTCGGCCTTTGCTTCGGCCTTGGCCTTGGCGGCGGCGGCCTTGTCGAGGCCTTCCTGACCCTGCTCGCTGGCATGGGCCGCGGCGTTCTCGATGCCGGTGGTCTTCACTTCGACCTTCTTTTCGACGGGCACACCGGCCACGTTCACATCCACGCCGACATCGGCTGCCAGGGCGGTGGTGGACATCAGGGCGCCGGCAATGGCCAGCGGCAGCAGTTTGCGCATCATGTTGTGCATCTCCTTGTGTGGTGCGGCCTTCCCCTCAGGTCGGGAAGGCCGGTGCTGAATCTAGCCCCATCGGCGCTTGAATCCACCCCGTCGTGCACGGATTTGTGTTGTATTTCATGCATGACCGGACGGTTGTCCCGGCTGACCGCCGTCATTGCCGCCATTTGCGGCCCTCGCAAGAATCCCAGGCATTGCGCACTGTCGCGCAGCGACCTGCTTCCGGAATGCCGCCATGCAGAACCTGCTGATTGCCCTGGCCACGCCGGTCTTCTTCCTGCTGATCTTTCTTGAGTACGCATGGAGCCGGCGCATCGGTCGTGATGTGCACGAATTTTCCGACAGCCTGACCAGCATCGGCTGCGGCATGGTGACGGTGACGCTGGAGGTGTTTGCCAAGGCCGCGCTGCTGCTGCTGTTCGCCTGGGTGAGCACGCAGTCGCCCGTGGCCTGGGACAGCGGCAGCCTGTGGACCTGGGTGGTGTTTTTCCTGTTGCTGGATTTTGTCTATTACTGGGCGCATCGCTGGTCGCACGAAATCAATTTCCTGTGGGCCGGCCATGTGCCGCATCACCAGAGCGAGGAATACAACCTGACCACGGCGCTGCGCCAGGGTGCCTTCCAGGACATCATGCACTGGCCGCTCTACCTGGTGCTGGCAGTGCTGGGCTGTCCGCCCGAGGTGTTCATCACGCTGCTCACGTTCAGCAAGTTCTACCAGTTCTGGATACACACCCGCCTGATCGGTCGCCTGCCATGGATCGAGGGCCTCCTCAACACGCCGTCGGCGCATCGCGTGCACCACGGCATCAACGACCGCTACATCGACAGGAACCATGGCGGCACGCTGATGATCTGGGACCGCCTGTTCGGCACCTATGTCGAGGAAAGTGAGGAGGTGGCCTTCGGCGTGCGCAAGGCCTGCACGCTGCGCAATCCGCTGCTGGTGCAGGTGGACTGGCTGCAAACCATGTGGCGCGATGCCAGTCTCTCCGGCGACTGGCGCGACCGCCTGCGCATCTGGTTCATGCCGACCGGCTGGCGGCCTGCCGCCACGCAGCGGAGGGCGCCGCGGGCGCCGTTCCGGCTGGCGGACTTCCGGGTCTGGCGGCCGGCGCTGACCGCATCGCAGAAGCGGCGTGGCCTGTGCTGGTTCGTGCTGGCCATGCTGGCCAACACGGCGATGCTGCTGGCGCAGGCAACGCTGTCGTGGCCGGCACTGGGTGCGCTGGCGCTGCTGGTGTGCGTTGCCCTGTGGCAGATGGCATCGGCGTTTGTGCCGGCCACCAGCGCAGTGTGACGATGCGGGCTGATCAGCCCGGCCCGAGCGGCAGGCCGAGTGTCAGCCAGAGCGCGAGCAGGCCGCCCCAGGCCACGAGCAGTGCCACTGAGTACGGCAGCATCAGCGCCATCAGCGTGCCGATGCCGGCGCGTGCATCGAAGCGCTGCGCAAACGCCACCACCATCGCGAAATAGGGCATCAGTGGCGTGATGATGTTGCTCACGCTGTCACCGACGCGATACGCCGTGAGCGTGGCTTCCGGCGCAATGCCGGCCAGCATGAACATGGGCAGGAACACCGGCGCCAGCAGTGCCCATTTTGCGGAAGCCGAACCGACCAGCAGGTTGAGCAGCGCGGTGAAGACCACGAAGGCGACCAGCAGCAGCACCGGCGGCAGCGCCAGCGCGCGCAGGCCGTCGGCGCCCGTCACCGCCACCAGCGGGCCGAGCTGGCTCCACTTGAACCAGGCCACGAACTGCGCGGCAAAAAACATCAGCACGAGATAGCCGGCCAGCGTGCGCAGCGTGTCTTCCATGGCCGGCACGATGTCGCTGGCGCGCGACCATTTGCCACTCAGGCGACCGTAAAGCAGGCCGGCCACCGCGGCATACGCGGCAATCACCACCACCAGCCCTTTCAGCACGGGCGCATCAAGCACGCTGCCGGCCGCGCTCCGCAGCACGCCGCCGGCGGGCAGCAGGCCGGCCAGCAGGCCGCCTGCCACGAGCAGCGTCCAGGCCAGCACGGCGCGTGCGCCGCGCGCGTCCAGTGCCGGGCTTGCATCAGCGCCCGTGCTGGCGGCAGGCGCCGGCAGCCGGCGCAGTACCAGGCGGTGGGTGACGCTCGCAATCACCACACTCACGAGCAGCGTGGAGGCCATCATGAAATACCAGCTGGCGCTGACCGGCACCTGCGCTTGCGCGTCCACCGTGCGTGCGGCCTCGGTGGCGATGCCAGTGAGCATGGCATCGACCGGGCCGATCAGCAGGTTGGCGGAAAAGCCGCCGGAGACCCCGGCAAACGCACAGGCAATGCCGGCCAGCGGCGGCAGGCCGGCACGCAGGAAGAGCAGGCCGGCGAGCGGGATCACCACCACGTAGCCGGCATCCACGGCGAGGCTGGACAGCACGCCCGCGAGCGCGGTGACGAAGGGCAGGAAGCGGCCGCGCGTGGCGCGCACGAGGGCCGCCAGCGCCGCCCCGAGCAAGCCGGATTGCTCGGCAAGGCCGATGCCGAGCATGGCCACCAGCACCGGCCCCACGGGAGCAAAACCGGTGAAGTTGCCCACCGTTTCGGTGAGCACGAGGTTGAGTCCGGCCAGCGACAGCAGGTTGACCGCCGCCACCGTGCTGCCGTCGGGCAGTGTCGCCTGCCAGCCGGCGAGGGCCGCCAGCAAGGAGAGCAGCGCCACCCCCGCGCACAGCCAGACAAACAGCCATGCCGGTGGCGGCAGGCGGTTACCGGCGGCTTCCAGGCGGTCGAGGAGGGTGAGCAGGCTCATGCAGGGCATCCGTGTCGGCAGGTGGCGGCCTCGACACTAGCGCAACCGCCATGGTGGCGGAATCGGCGCGACGGGTCATGAGCAGAAGGGGGAGGAAGGCCCGTGGCGCCCGGCCGCTGATGGCATCAGTGATTATGCGCGTGCGGGTCTTCACCCGTGGTGGCGGCGGGTGCCATCGCCGGCTGGCCCTGTGCCGCATGCCCGTCCTGAGGCGCGTGCTCGCCATGTGCATGCGGCTTAAGTGCCGGCAGGGCGGTCCACACCCCGAAGGCCATCACCAGCACGCCGGCGACCTGGCGCACGGCGCGCTGCTGCAGGAACTGGCGCAGGCGGCCGGCCAGCGTGCCGGTGATCAGCAGAAAAGGCAGGGTGCCGAGACCGAAGGCGAGCATGGTGGCCCCGGACATCAGGGCATCGCTGCGCGCCAGCGCCAGCGCCAGCGCGCTGTAGACGAGGCCGCAGGGCAGGAGGCCCCAGGCCATGCCGGTGGCCACGGCCTTGGGCAGCGAGTCCACCGGCAAGAGGCGCTGGCGCAGTGGTGCCAGATGCTGCCAGAGCCCGCCGCCCAGCCGCTCCAGCCGCTGCAGGCCCAGCCACCAGCCGGCCAGGTACAGGCCCATGGCCACCATCAGCAGCCCGGCCAAGAGGCGCAGCCACATCAGGCCGGTCAGCGGTGCCACCAGCTGCTGGCCCAGCACGCCGACCAGCACGCCGAGCAGTGCATAGCTCGCGAGGCGGCCTGCGTTGTAGGCAAGCTGCCAGAAGAACAGCCGGCGGCCGCTGCGCGCCTCGGCCGGCAGCGCAAAGCTGAGCGCGGCGGAGATGCCGCCGCACATGCCGATGCAGTGGGTGCCGCCGAGCAGGCCGGTCAGCCAGGCGGTGACGAGCAGGGGGGCATCCATCACTTTTGCTCCCGGCGGGCGTCGCGGTCGTCCTTCAGGATGCGCTGCGCGGGGCCGTCCATGTCCTCGAACTGGTCATGCTTCACGGCCCAGAAAAACACGCCGACGGCGAGGCCGAGAAACAGCAGGCTGAGCGGGATCAGCAGGTAGATCACTTCCATCGGTACAGACTCGGTCGGGAGCGGGGCGTCGGCATCAGGCCTTGGTGGCAATCGGCGGGGTGGCAGCGGGCGGGACGGCACCGGTCGTGGGGGCGGCCGACAGGCGGCGCAGGCGCAGTGCGTTCAGCACCACCACCAGCGAGCTGGCGGACATGCCGATGGCGGCCAGCCACGGCGGCACGAAGCCGAGTGCCGCCGGCGGCAGCACGGCGAGATTGTACGCCAGCGCCCAGCCCAGGTTCTGGCGGATGATGCGGCGTGTTGCCGCAGCGGCATCACGTGCACGCGCCAGTGCGCGCAGGTCGTCGCGCAGCAGCAGGGCATCGGCCGTGGTTTGTGCGAGGTCGGTGCCGGACGCCATGGCCACCGAGAGGTGGGCCTGACCCAGCACCGGGGCATCGTTGACGCCGTCACCCACCATCACCACCACCGCGCCACTTCCCTGCAGGGCCTGCACTGCTGCGCGCTTGTCCTCGGGACTCAGGCCGCCTGCGGCATGGTCCATGCCGAGTGCCCGGCCCATGTCGGCCGGGGTGGCCGAGGGGTCGCCGGAGAGCAGCCAGGTGCGGAGGCCGCGAGCCTGCAGTGCGGCAATGGCGTCCCGGGCTTCCGGGCGCAGGCGGTCGGTCAGCCGGAAGGCGGCGAGCGGGCCGTCGTCGTCGCTGAGCCAGAGCCGGTCGGCGTCGGCGGCCGTCGCCGACGGCAGCGCAAAGCGTGCCTGACCGAGGCGGTAGCGGCGGCCGTCGATCACGCCTTCAACGCCGAGGCCGGCGTGCTGGCGGCGTGCCGTCACTGCCGGCAGTGCGGTCTCCGGCAGGACGCGGAACGCCTGCGCCACCGGATGCTCGGACTGTGCCTCGAGGGCGGCGGCGAGGCGGCGGGCGTCGGCCTCGCTGCCGCGCCGCAGCTCGCAGTGCTCGATCACCAGCCGGCCTTCGGTGAGCGTGCCGGTCTTGTCGAAAACGATGTGCGTGGCCTGGGCCAGCGTTTCCAGCACATGGCCGCGGGTCAGCAGGAAGCCGTCGCGGGCCAGCGTGTTCGTCGCCGACGCGAGCGCCGCCGGCGTGGCCAGCGAAAGCGCACAGGGGCAGGTGGCCACCAGCACGGCCAACGTGGCCCAGAAGGCATGCGCCGGGTCGACGAGAGACCAGCCGGCATAGACCAGCACCGCGAGCACAAGTACGCGCGCGACAAAGAGGTGGGCGAGTTCGTCGGCCTTTTGTGCGGCTTTGGGTTTCTCGGCGAGCGCGCGTGCCAGCAGGCGGTTGAGCGTGGCCAGCGTGCTGTCGCCGCCGGCACGGCTGACGGTGATGACGAGCGGGCTTTCGGTATTCAGGCTGCCGCCCGTGACGGTATCGCCCGCGCGCTTGGGGCAAGGCAGCGGCTCGCCGGTGAGCTGGGCTTCGCTGACGCTGCTTTCGCCCTCGGCCACCACGCCGTCGGCCGGCAGGGTCTCGCCCGGCTTCACCAGCACGTGGTCGCCGGGGGCGAGCTGGTCGGCGGCAATGACTTCCGTGCTGCCGTCGGCCGCGAGCCGGGTGGCCAGGCGCGGCGTCAGCTGCATGAGCCCGGCCGCGGTGTCGCCGGCACGCTGGCGTGCCTTCATTTCCAGGAAGCGGCTGCCGAGCAGGAAGAACACGAACATGCACACCGAGTCGAAATAGGTTTCGCCGCCGCCGATGAGGCTGGCATAGACCGAGGCGAAATACGCGCCCAAGAGCGCGATGGACACCGGCACATCCATGGTCAGGTGGCGGGCGCGCAGTGCGCGGAACGCGGCGAGATAGAACGGCGAGCCTGAATAGAACAGCACCGGCGTCGCGATCACGCCCATGGTGGCGCGCAGGAAGTCGCGGTACTCGGTTTCCATGCCGCCCTCGCCGGCCACGTACAGCGCCATCGCGTACATCATCACCTGCATCATGCCGAGACCGGCGACGGCGAGGCGGGTCAGCAGCGCGCGGCTTTCGCGGCGCAGTTGCGCGGCATGCGCATCGGGGCGGAAGGGGCGGGCGCGATAGCCCAGGCGGGCGAGGCCGGTGAGCAGGCGGCTGAGTGGCACGGCGGCGTCGTCCCAGCGCAGTTGCAGGCGGTTGCTGCTCAGGTTGACGCTAGCGCGCGCCACACCCGGCTGCTGCTGCAGGTGCTTTTCGATGAGCCAGGCACAGGCCGCGCAGTTGATGCCGTCGAGCGTGAGTTCGCTGCAGGCGAGGCCGTCCTCGCGGTGCACGAACTCGCGCTGCGCCGCGGGGTGGTCCAGCGCCTCCAGCGCAAGGCCGGCGGGCAGGCTGGCCGGGCCGGCGGCCGGCGCCTCGCGATCTTCGTAATAACTGGCAAGGCCGCTGTCGACGATGGTGCGGGCCACGGCCTCGCAGCCCGGGCAGCAGAAATCGCGCACGGCGCCCAGTACCTCGGTGCGGAACACGCCGCCGCCGGCCGGCAGTGGCAGGCCGCAGTGGTAGCAGGGGACGAGTGCGGCGCTGTTCATGCCGGTGACGCTCAGGGAGCGAGCGTGAACGTGGCCTGCGGAAATTCGCGCAGGCCGGTCAGGCGCCAGTCGGCGCTGCCCAGCTCGAGATAGAAACGGCCGGCGAGGGCGCGCGCGAGCTGGCCGCGATAGGTGCCGGCGGCATCGCGACGCAGGATCAGCGTCTGGTCGGCGGCGGCCTGGGTCGGGTGCGACAGCGCGAGTGCCAGCGTGCCGGGCAAGGCGACATCGCGCTCGTGTGCAAGCGTCACGGCGACGTCACCTGTCATATCGTCGAGCGTGAAGCGGGCTCGCATGCCGAGTGCCACGGCGGCCTCGTCGCGCGCAAAGCTCTGGTTGATGCTCTTGCCGTCCTTGTACCAGTCATCGCGCACCACGCTGTCCTGGTTCACCACGGCAATCCATACCGTGGTCAGGCCGGCGACCACGGCACTCGCAGGCAGGGCCATGATGAACCAGGGCCAGAACTGGCGGTACCAGGGGCGGTGCTCGGCGGCGCTGTTGCTGTTGGCGGTCATGAGCGGACTCCGGCGCAGGGACGCATTAACAGTTTGCTGAAAAATGCCCATCCTGGGCTTTTTCAGTCCGCGATACCGGCGCTTGTCCGGAATCGCTTCACGCTTAAATCAATCACTGACGTCGTGATGGATTCGCGGCCCGGCCGTCCCTGGCCGGGAAGCAGCCTGCTGAAACGGATGTTTCAGCAGGCTGTTAATGCGGCGGTGGGGCCAGGAAACGGTTTTCGGTGGTCGCGCTTTGCTTGTCGTTGCCGGTGGCGCTGACGCGGAACACGATGTCATAGCGCGTGCGCTCAAGCACTGCCGGATCGGCGACCAGCGTCACCGGCAGCGAATACACGCCGCCTGCCTCGAGCGTGAAGCCAAGCGGACGCGACAGGCGAATGGCGGGATCACCCTCCAGTGACACGACATAGCTGGCGGCAGCCTGCGACTTGTTCAGCACCTTGAGCAGGTAGACGTTCTCGATCAGGCCGTCGCTGTTCTCGCGGTAGAGCTGGTTGCGGTCGCGGATGGCCTCCACCTCCAGCGGCACGCGCAGCGTGAGCGCCAGCAGGAACACGGCCACCATCACCCCGATCACGCTGGCATAGCCGATCAGGCGCGGACGGAAGAACTGGAAGCGGCTGTCCGGCTTTTCCAGCAGGTTTTCGGTGGTGTAGCGCACGAGCCCGCGCGGATAGCCCATCTGGTCCATGATGGAGTCGCAGGCGTCGATGCAGGCGGCGCACTGGATGCATTCGAACTGCAGGCCGTCGCGGATGTCGATGCCGGTGGGGCAGACCTGTACGCAGAGTGTGCAGTCGATGCAGTCGCCGAGACCGTCGGCCTTGTAGTCCGCGTCCTTCTTGCGGCTGCCGCGCGGCTCGCCGCGCCTTTCGTCGTAGGAAATGATCAGCGTGTCCTTGTCGAGCATCACGCTCTGGAAACGGCCGTATGGGCACATGTACATGCACACCTGTTCGCGCATCCAGCCGGCGTTCATGTAGGTGGCGCCGGTGAAGAAGGCGATCCAGAACATTTCCCAGAAGCCTAAGTCGAACTGCAGGAGTTCGCGCGTCAGCGTGCGGGCGTCGGTGAAGTAGCTGACGAAGGTGATGGCGGTGATGAAGGCCACGGCCAGCCAGCCGGTGTGCTTGATGCCGCGGCGCAGCACCTTCATCAGGCTGATGTTGGCCTTGTCGAGGCGGATGCGGGCGTTGCGCTCGCCTTCGGCGAGCTTCTCGATCCACATGAAGATCTTGGTCCACACCGTCTGCGGGCAGAAATAGCCGCAGTAGACGCGACCGACGAACACCGTGGCGGTAAACAGGCTGAAGGCGGCGATGATCAGCAACCAGGACAGGAAGAAGAAGTCCTGTGGCAGGAAGGTCCACCAGAAGATGTAGAACTTGCGCTCCGGCAGGTCGAAGAGC
>DAIRDY010000033.1:0-12999 GCA_036795935.1 Moraxellaceae bacterium
GCCTTGTGCGGCCTGGGCCGCATCCTGGGCGGCTTTCTGCCGGGCTGCCTCGGCGGCGGCGCGGGCTTCGGCTTCTTCCTCGGCACGGACGCGGGCCATGGCTTCGCGCTCGGCGGTACGACGAGCACGCTCGGCCTCGTCAATGTCGCTCTGCACAGGTGCCGGGGCGATGGTGCGGGCAGGTGCTGCTGGCGGAGCGGCCGCAGGCGTTGCCGCCGGAGCGACAGGGGCGGCGGCCGGTACCGGTACCGGTGCCGGTGCTGCTTTGGGGGCTGGTGCCGTCTGCGTGGGTGCCGGGGCGGCGGCCGGACGGGCCTGGCCGGCCACCTGCAGGCTATGGACGACCGTGCTGCGTTCGAAGACGACGACAAAGCCGTCGTAGACCCAGCGCGTGATTGGCGGCTGGCCGACCGGTCCGGATTTCTCAAGAGGCGTGCCGTAGGCACGCTCCACGGCCTGCATGCTCATGCCACTGGCAGGAAGTTCGGCAGCCTGGAGCGGCAGGCTGGCAGCCAGCAGCAGGGCACAGACGGTGAGCTTGGTGCGCATGGTCGTCCCAATCCCTATGTCGTTGTTATGGAATTTCCAAGCATGCTAGAGAGTTAGCGTCTTATATTCAAGCAGCCTGTCAATAGTCGTGCGGGACATTTCCCGAGGCTGCGACCTACTTCGCGTCCGGATTCTCGAAGTCCTCTACCGCTTCGTTGGATTGCGCCTTGCGCTGGATGTCGCGGGCCAGCGTCTGCCGGTCGTGGTGGCGGATGTTCACGAAGGCCACACCGGTGCGGAAGCCTTCCAGGTCCTCGTCCTCGCAGAACACCACGCGGCCGATGGCGGCAATGTGGTAGTTGCGTGCCGGGTTGCTGATGGCCAGATGCACATAGGCGCCGGGGGTCAGCGGTTCGCTGGCATGGAAGGAGAGGCCGCCCGGCGACAGGTTCACCCGTTGCGGGACCGGCGACAGCATGCGCCCGAGGCTGTCTTCGATGGCCTGCGCGATGATGTCGATCTTCAGGTTCAGGGCCTGCATCAGGCCGCCCAGGCGCGGGTTCTCGCGCAGCAGGGACTCGATCTGGCTGCGCTGCACGTTGTCGATCTGGTTCAGTTCGTCGCGCAGCGTGAAGTGCTGGGGCAGCTCGAAGCGGGTGTCGTAGGGGTCGGCTTCGATCTCGCGCGCGCCGATGCGCTGGTAGATCACGGCCAGTGTCGAATTGACGCGGGTTTCGCGGCGACGCTCCGCGTTCTTTGCCTCTTCTTCTTTTGCTGACATCGCTGGTCTGTCCTGTTAAGCGGGTGTTGTTCTTTATGTTCCCGTTCGCGGGCACTGTGGTTTAATGCGCGCCATGTTCAAGCCCCTGCCCCTGTTCATCGGCCTGCGCTATACGCGCGCCAGGCGCCGCAACCACTTCATCTCCTTCATCTCCCTGACATCCATTCTCGGGCTGATGCTGGGAGTGGCCGTGCTCATCACCGTGCTGTCGGTCATGAACGGCTTCGACCGGGAGCTCAAGAACCGCATTCTCGGGATGGTGCCACATGCCACCCTGAATGCCTACGAGCCCTTCCGCAACTGGCAGAAGCTGGCCGAATTCGCTACCCGCGACAAGCGTGTGCAGGCGGTGGCACCGTTCAATTCGGTGCAGGGCATGCTGGCCTCGGGCGGAGCAGTGGCACCGGCACTGATCACCGGCATCCTGCCGGAGGCGGAGAAGCGCGTCTCCATCGTCCAGGACCACATGCTGGCCGGGACGCTCGACAGCCTGCGCGAGGACGAGTTCGGCATCCTGCTGGGTGCCGGGCTGGCCGCCAACCTCAATCTCGGCATCGGTGACAAGGTCACCCTGGTCATGCCCGAGGCCTCGCTGTCGCCGGCCGGTGTCATCCCGCGTTTCAAGCGCTTCACCGTGGTCGGCGTGTTCAAGGTTGGCGCCGAGGTCGACAGCCTGATTGCCTACATCCATATCCACGATGCCGGCCGCCTGCTGCGCATCGAGGACAAGGTGCAGGGCGTGCGCCTCAAGCTGCATGACCTGTTCCAGTCGCCCGATGTCACCTGGTCGCTGGTGCAGCAGCATCCCGACCTGATCTGGGGCAGCGACTGGACGCAGACCCACGGCAACCTGTTCAACGCCATCAAGATGGAAAAGGCGATGATGGCCATCCTGCTGCTGTTCATCGTGGCGGTGGCGGCCTTCAACATCGTCTCCAGCCTGGTGATGGTGGTCACCGACAAGAAGGCCGACATCGCCATCCTGCGCACGCTGGGCGCAAGCCCGGGCACCATCCTGCGCATTTTCATGGTGCAGGGCACCGTGGTCGGCGTGGTTGGTACGCTGGCCGGCGTGGCGCTCGGCGTGCTGCTGTCGCTGACCATCAGCGACATCGCCTCGGGGATTGAGCGCCTGTTCGGTGTCAGCCTGTTCGATGCCTATTTCGTCAATTACCTGCCGTCCTACCTGCGCTGGTCCGACGTGCTCTGGGTCAGCCTGACCGCGTTCGCGCTCAGCTTCCTGGCCACGTTGTATCCGGCGCGCAAGGCGGCACGCGTGCAGCCGGCGGAGGCCCTGCGCTATGAGTGATGCAGTGCTGGAGACGCGAGGCCTCGTCAAGCGTTTCGAGGAAGGTCCGCAGGTGCTGGAAATCCTGCATGGCATCGACATGCAGATTCTTCGTGGCGAGTTCGTGGCGATTGTCGGCAGCTCGGGCTCCGGCAAGACCACGCTGCTGCACCTGCTCGGGGGGCTGGATACGCCCTCGGAAGGCGAAGTGCGCATTTGCGGCGAAGATTTCAGCCGTTGCAACGAAGTGCGCCGCGGCCAGTTGCGCAACCGCCACATCGGGTTTGTCTACCAGTTTCACCACCTGCTGCCGGAATTCACGGCACTGGAAAACGTCTGCATGCCGCTGCTGTTGCGTGACGACGACGTGGGATCGGCAAAAAAGGCGGCGACGGCCTTGCTGGAGCGGGTGGGTCTCGGCAGCCGTCTGGCGCACAAGCCGGCGGAGCTGTCCGGTGGCGAGCGCCAGCGCGTGGCGCTGGCGCGTGCGCTGGTCACGCAGCCGGCGGTGGTGCTGGCGGACGAACCCACCGGCAACCTCGACAACGACACCTCGGCCGGGGTCCAGGCCCTGCTTGGCGAGCTCAACCGCGATCTCGGCATCAGCTTCGTGATCGTGACCCACGACCTCGGGCTTGCCGGGAATGCGCGGCGCATCCTGCGCATGGACCATGGCCGGCTGCGCGAGGAAGCCGGCCGCTGAGCCCTGCCGTCACGGCTGGCGTTGCGCCAGCCGCCTTTGTTGCCGTCGCCGCCAGGCGTTCACGGCATGCCAGCGCCAGTACAGGCGCATCAGCACATAACCCAGACACGCACAGATGAAGCCGGTCACCAGCGAGCCCAGCAGCAGCGGTTCGACATGGCGGCCGAGGTCCAGGCTGGCGCTCGGTGCCACGCCGGTGAACAGCCCGCGCACGGCCTCGGTGCCATAGGCCACCAGATGCTCGATTTCTTCCGCGTTCGGCATGGGCACGCCGAGCAGCTGGCTGCCGACCAGATAGGTCAGCCAGATCAGCGGCGGAATGGTCACCGGGTTGCTGACCCAGACCAGCACCACGCACAGCGGCAGGTTGACGCGGAAGAGCAGGGCGAGCAGCGCGGCCGGCAGCATCTGCAGCGGCATCGGCAGGAAGGCGCACCACAGTCCCCAGAAAGCCGCGCCGGCGGCCGAACGCTTGTTCAGGTGCCAGACGCTGGGGTCGGCCAGACGCGGCCCGAGAAAGCGCAGGGCCGGGTGCCGGATGATCTTGTCCGGGTGGGGCAGGTAGCGGCGGATCAGATGTTTGGCCATGGACGCCGGGGCTGCGCAAAAGAGCCGCCATCTTTCACAAACGGCTGCTGCGGGTCAATTCTGTGTCGGCGTTCGCGGACATGGTAAAAGCCTTGCCGGTAACGGGTAAAAATTAGTCAGCCCGCGCGGCTTTGCCAGTCGTGTGCACAGGATGTGCGCCGTGGCAAACCACAAGGCCCTCAATCGCCAGGGATGGATGCATGGGACCGCTGCTTGCCGGCGCTGCCGCCGGCTTTCTTTGTTTGCCGCTGTTGCCGGCACTGCCGCCCGCCTGGCTGTTGCCGGCCTTGGCTTTTCTCCTGCTGCCCTGTTGCTGGCGCTGGCCGCGGCCATGGCTGTCGGCCCTGCTGGCGGCTTGTCTGGCCCTCGCCTGGGCGGTGCATGTCGCCGCCCGGCAACTGGCGGCGGCGCCGGCACCGGACAGGGAGGCGCGGGCTCTCGAGGCTGGCGGACAGATCGAGGGACTGCCCCTGCCGGGCAGTCATGGCAGCTGGCGCATCCGGCTGCGGGTACCGGTGACGGCGGCATGGCCGCAGGGCGGGCTGTGGCAGTTGCATGTGCGCACGGCCGAGCGGCCGTTGCCGGGGGCGCGCTGCGAGCTGACGGTGCGTCTGCGGCAGCCGCACGGCCTCGTCAACCCCGGGGGCTTCGATTACGAGGCCTGGCTGCTGTCAGAGGGGGTGACGGCGACCGGTAGCGGTCGTCACCTGCGCTGTGTGTCGGGCAGCGCGGCGCGCATTGACCGCCTGCGGCTGGCGCTGCGGGATCATCTGGCTGCCGTTTTCCCGGGGCAGCCCGAGGCTGGCGTGCTGCTGGCGCTGGTCACCGGCGATCGTGCCCTCGTGCCGCCTGATGCCTGGGAGCGCTATGCCGCCACCGGCATCATCCACCTGATGGCGATTTCCGGCCTGCACATCACCTTGCTGGCCGGTGTCGCGGCGTGGCTGGCGCTGGCCTGCCTGCGCCGTTTTCCTGCACTGGCCTTGCGCTTGCCGCTGCAAAAGCCGGCCCTGCTGGCAGGTCTTGCGGCGGCCGCGGCCTACAGTGCGGTGGCCGGTTTTTCCCTGCCGACACAACGCACGCTGCTGATGCTGGCCGTGGTGGTGCTGGCGCAGTGGCGCCAGCAGCCCCTGCCGCCATTTCGTGTCCTGTTGCTCGCGCTGGTGGCCGTGCTGGGCTGGCAGCCGCTGGCCGTGCATGCTGCCGGCTTCTGGCTGTCCTTCGGGGCGGTGGCTGTGCTGTTGCTGCTGGCCGGGGCACAGCAGCGGCCGGCCTGGCGACAGGCCGTGGCGGTGCAGTTCGGCCTCTCGCTGCTGCTGATGCCGCTGACCGTCGCCTTTTTCGAGCGGGCGAGCTGGGTGTCGCCGCTCGCCAACCTGCTGGCCGTACCGCTGGTGACCTTCCTCATCGTGCCGCTCGGGCTGCTGGGCCTGCTGCTGTGGGGTGCGGCGCCCGGCATTGCCGAGGCCTGCTGGACCCTGGCCATCCACCTGATTGCGCTGCTGGATGCGCTGATGGCGCAGTTCCAGTCCTGGCCGGCGGCCAGTGTGGGCTTCAGCCTGCCGGCGGCAGGCGGCCTGTTCTGGGCGCTGCTCGCCACCATCGTGCTGGTGCAGCCGCTGCGGCGACGCCTGCGCCTGCTGGCGCCGTTGTTCTGCCTGCCGTTGCTGGCCGTGCATGTGCCGCCGCCGCCCGGCAGTCTGCGCCTGACCGTGTTCGATGTCGGCCAGGGCCTGGCGGTGCTGGTGGAGGTTGGTGACTACCGGCTGCTCTATGACACCGGGCCGGCCCACGGCGAATCGGATGCGGGACAACGCGTATTGCTTCCGGCCCTGCGCCAGCTCGGTATCCGCCGGCTCGACCGCCTCGTGCTGAGTCATGACGACCTTGACCATACCGGCGGTGCCGCCAGCGTGCTGGCCGCACTGCCGGTGGCCGAAGGGCTGGGCGTGCGGCCGGCGCAGGGTCGTGACGGCCCGCCCTGGCGGGAGTGTCGGGCAGGGGAGGGTTGGCAGGCCGGCGGCTGGTCCTTCCGCGTACTGCATCCGGATGTTGAGGCGCTGACGCGTTTTGCGCGCGACAACGACCGCTCCTGCGTGCTGCATATCCGGCGCGGCGCGCGTGCCGTGCTCCTGCCCGGCGATCTCGAGGGCGGCAGCGAGGGGCATGTCCTGGCGCGGTTGCCTGCCGAGGCACTGCGTGCCGATGTATTGCTGCTCGGGCATCACGGCAGTCGCCAGGCCAGTAGCGGTGATTTTCTCGATGTCGTGCAGCCGGCCCTTGCCGTGGCATCGGCCGGCTATCGCAACCGCTTCGGCCATCCGGCGCAGGCCGTGCGCGACCGTCTGGCCGCGCGGCGCATCCGGCTGCTGGAAACGGCGCACTGTGGCGCACTGCAACTGGAGGTGACGGCGGCGGGTGTATCGCCCCCGCGCTGCTGGCGAGCCCGGCAGCGACGCTACTGGCGTCGGCACGAGCCCTGATAAGGTCATGAGGCGCAAGCATTTTTTGCGGGCAACCACGCAGCATGCGCGCTTGGCGCCCCCCGGCATAACCGTTAAAGTAGGCGCGCTTTTTCCGTTCCGGCCGTCGCCGGGGCCGCGATGACAAGAATGCAGGCGAGGGGGTTCGCAACGTGTGGGAACTGATCAAATCGGGTGGCTGGCTGATGCTGCCGATTCTTCTGGCGTCCACGCTGGCGCTGGCCATCTGCCTCGAGCGTGCCTGGTCGCTGCGCGCCAGCCGCGTCGCCCCGCCTGACCTGCTGGCCCGTGTCTGGCAGTGGATCCGCAACAACCAGCTCGATGCCGGCAAGTTGAAGGAGCTGCGCGCGGATTCGCCGCTGGGTGAAATCCTTGCCGCCGGCCTGCTCAACAGCAAGCATGGCCGCGACATCATGAAGGAAAGCATCGAGGAGGCCGCCTCGCATGTCGTGCACGACCTCGAGAAATACCTGACCCTGCTCGGCACCATCGCCGTGATTTCGCCGCTGCTTGGCCTGCTGGGCACGGTGGTTGGCATCATCGAAGCCTTCATGACGGTGACGTCGGGCGGCCTGAACGATCCGGCCATGCTCGCGGGCGGCATTTCCAAGGCCCTGATCACCACCGCTGGCGGCCTTGTTGTTGCCATTCCCGCGATGATCATGCATCGCTGGTTCCAGCGGCACATCGTCGGCATGACGGTGGAGATGGAACAGCAGGCCATCAAGCTGGTCGACATCGTGCACGGCGACCGTGAAGTGGACTTCCAGGAGCGCCCGGCGGCCGATGCAGCGCCCGCGCCGGCCAAGCCCGGCAAGAAGGGGAAGGTCGCGTGAAATTCCGCCGCAGCGCCCCGGACTCGCTGGAAATCAATCTCACCCCGCTGATTGATTGCCTGCTGTTCCTGATCATCTTCTTCATGCTGTCCACCACTTTCACCAAGGCCAGCAAGCTGCAGATCGCGCTGCCTGAAGCCCAGGGCGAAAGTGCCGGACCCATGCAGTCGGTCAGTATCGAGGTGTCGGTGAGCGCCGGCGGCGAGTACGCTGTCAACGGCCAGTTGCTGGCCAGCAAGCAGGCCACCTCGCTGCGTTCGGCCATCGAGAAGGTGAGCGAAGGCAACTACAAGCTGCCGTTCATGATTGCCGCCGACGGCAACGCCCCGCACCAGGCCGTGGTCACCGTGATGGATGTGGCCGGCCAGATGGGCTTCCAGAACCTCAGCATCAGTACCCGGCAGCCCGAGGCGAAATAAGCCGGGCTGCCCCGCACCGGCAGACGCCATGACCACTTCCGATATTTCTCCTACCCCCAGCGGCATGCAGGTCTACCGCCGCTTGCTCGGCTATACGCGCCGCTTCTGGAAAGCGTTTGCACTCGGCATCGTCGGCTTCGTCATCAATGCGCAGACCGAATGGGCCGGTGCCCAGCTCATCAAGTACATCATCGATGCCATCCAGAACCAGGACCAGAGCGCAAAAAACTGGTTCCCGTTCCTCATTGTCGGCATCTTTTTCCTGCGTGGCGTCGGCATGTTCATGGGCAACTATTTCACGTCCGTGGTGGCCCGCAACATAGTCTATGAGCTGCGTCGCGAAATCTTCGACAAGCTGCTGGTGCTGCCGGCCAGCTATTACCACCTGAATTCGCCGGGCCGCATTGCCGCCAAGATCGTCTACAACGTCGAGCAGGTGACGGCGGCGGCGACCGATGCGCTCAAGATTCTCGTGCGGGAAGGGCTGGTGGTCATCGGCCTGCTTGGCTATCTGTTCTGGAGCAACTGGAAGCTGTCGCTGGCCATCCTGGTCATCGGCCCGGCCGCGGCAGGGCTCGTGCGTCTGGCCAGCAAGCGCTTCCGCAAGCTGTCCAAGCGCATCCAGACCGCCATGGGGGACGTGAACCATGTGGCGAACGAGATGATTACCGGTTTCCAGGTGGTCAAGACCTATGGCGGCGAGGACTACGAGCGTGCGCGCTTTGACAAGGCCTCGCGCGAGAACCTGCGCCAGGCACTGAAAATGGTGGTGACCAGCGCCATCAGTACGCCATTGGTGCAGATGCTGATGGCGATGGCCATGGGGGTGGTGATCTGGGTGGCGTTGCAGCCCGGCCTCATGGGCGACTTCACGGCCGGGCAGTTCGTGGCCTACATCACGGCGGCCGGACTCATGTCCAAGCCGGTGCGTGCGCTGACGGAAGTGAACGAAAAAATCCAGAAAGGCATTGCGGCCTCGGCCTCGGTGTTCGAACTGCTGGATCTGGCCGCCGAGAAGGATCAGGGGCATGTCGACATTGCCCGTCTCATGGGCGAGATCGAATTCCGCGATGTTTGCTTTGCCTACGACGGCGGCAAGCCGGTGCTGCAGGACATCCGGCTGCATGTCGCGCCCGGTTGCACCGTGGCGCTGGTTGGCCGCTCCGGCGCCGGCAAGAGCACGCTGGTCAACCTGCTGCCGCGTTTCCATGACGTGACCGGCGGCGAGCTGCTGCTCGACGGCCGCCCGATCACCGACTACACGCTGGCCAGCCTGCGTCGCCAGATTGCCACCGTCAGCCAGAAGGTCATCCTGTTCGACGACTCCATTGCCAACAACATTGCCTATGGTGCCTTCCGCGACCGCTCCCGTGCCGAGATCGAAGCGGCAGCGAAAGCGGCGCATGCGCACGAGTTCATCGAGAAACTGCCGCAAGGCTATGACACCCGTGTCGGCCAGGACGGCGTGCAGCTCTCTGGTGGCCAGCGCCAGCGCATCGCGATTGCGCGCGCCCTGCTCAAGAATGCCCCCATCCTCATTCTTGACGAGGCCACCAGTGCGCTCGACAACGAGTCCGAGTACCACATCCAGGCGGCACTGGAAGAAGTGATGAAGGGCCGTACCACGCTGGTCATCGCGCATCGCCTGTCGACCATCGAGAATGCCGACCACATTGTCGTCATGGACCAGGGCCGCATCGTCGAGGAAGGCACGCATGCCGACCTGCTGGCACGTGACGGCCTGTATGCGCAGATGCATCGCCGCGCCTTTGCCGAGGACGAGGCGGCAGCGCCGGGGGCGGTGTGAGCCAGGCCATCGCCAGTGCCTGGTATCGCGGTGCCGCGTGGCTGTGGCTGCTGTGGCCGCTGGCCCTGTTGTTCGGCCTCGTGGTGCGCCTGCGCCGCGCACTTTATCGCCATGGCCTGCTGTCCGCCGAGCGGTTTCCGGTGCCGGTGCTGGTGGTCGGCAACATCACCGCAGGCGGCACCGGCAAGACCCCGCTGACCGCTGCGCTCGTGCGCTGGTTGCAGGCCGCGGGCTGGCGTCCGGCCGTGGTCAGCCGCGGTTATGGCGGGCGTGCAGATTATCCGTTGCGGGTCAGGGCCGACATGTCGCCGGCACTCTGCGGTGACGAGCCCCTGGCCCTGCATCGTCGTTGCGGCGTGCCGGTCATGGTCGATCCGCAGCGCGCGCGCGCCGTGGCCGCACTGCTGCAAGACAATGCCTGTGACATCGTGCTCTGCGACGACGGCCTGCAGCACTATGCACTGGCGCGTGATGTCGAGATTGTCGTCATCGATGGTGCCCGCGGCCTTGGCAACGGCCAGTTGCTGCCGGCCGGCCCGCTGCGCGAACCGCCGTCACGACTCGCCGCGGTCGACTTCGTGGTGGTCAACGGCGACGCCGCCGCCTGGCCGCTTGCGCATGGCATGCAGTTGCGGCCGCAGCCCTGGCAGCTCCTGTGCGCGGATGCCAGTGCCGTGGCGCCGGTCCCGCCGGCGCGACTGCATGCCGTTGCCGGCATCGGCAATCCGGCGCGTTTCTTTGCCGCCTTGCAAGTGCAAGGCTTCGACATCGTGCCGCATGCGTTTGCCGACCATCATGCCTTCACGGCGGGTGACCTCGACTTCGGTGACGACCTGCCGGTAGTGATGACGGAAAAAGATGCCGTGAAGTGCCAGGCCTTTGCCCGCGCCAACTGGTGGCAGGTACCGGTCGAGGCCGAACTGCCGGAGGTATTCTGGCAGGCACTCGCAACCAGGTTGCAGACGCTTAGGCCGCACTGAGCGGCCCGGGAGACAAACATGCTCGACAAGAAACTGCTGGCGATTCTGGTGTGTCCGCTGTGCAAGGGGCCGCTGCAGTACAACGCCGACCGCCAGGAGCTGGTGTGCCGTGCCGATGCCCTGGCCTATCCGGTGCGCGACGGCATTCCGGTCATGCTGGAAGAAGAGGCGCGGCGCCTGTCCAGCGAAGAACGCCTGGGCTAAACGGTTGTGAAGACCGGCGCGTAACGCGCCGTCACTGGATTTGCGGGGACGATGATGGGCTACAAGGTGGTGATTCCGGCGCGTTACGGCTCCAGCCGTTTGCCGGGCAAACCCTTGCTGGAGATTGCCGGCCGGCCGATGGTGGCGCATGTGGTCGAGCGCGCACGGCAGAGTGCGGCTGAGGAAGTGATTGTGGCCACCGACGATGCGCGCATCGAGGCGGCGGCGCGCGCCATTGGCGCCGAGGTGGTGCTGACTTCGCCGGACCACCCCTCCGGCACTGACCGCCTGCAGGAGGTTGCGCGCCTGCGTGGCTGGCGCGATGACACCATCGTCGTCAACGTGCAGGGAGACGAACCGCTGATCCCGCCCGCCGTCATCGACCAGGTGGCGGCCAACCTGGCGGCGCGGCCCATGGCCGGCATCGCCACGCTGGCCGAGCCGTTGCACGAAGCGGCGCAGCTGTTCAATCCCAACATCGTGAAACTGGTGCGGGGTGCCGACGACTGTGCGCTGTATTTCAGTCGCGCGCCCATGCCCTGGGCGCGCGATGCCTTTGCCCGGGATCGCAGCGTGCTGCCACCGGTCGGGCTGTATTACCGCCATCTCGGCATCTACGCCTATCGCGTCGCGTTCCTGCATGACTATGTGGCCTGGCCACCTGCACTGATCGAGCAGGTCGAGGCGCTGGAGCAGCTGCGCGCGCTTTATCACGGCGTGAAAATCCATGTTGATGTGGCAGCGGTCGAGTTGCCGCCCGGCGTCGACACGGCAGAAGACCTCGAGCGCGTGCGCGCGCTCCTGGCCGGTTGAGGACGCACAATGGCCGAGCTCTCGCGCGTGCTGTTTGTCTGCATGGGCAACATCTGCCGTTCGCCGACCGTGGAAGGCGTGTTCCGCCAGCAGGCCGAAAAAGCCGGTTGGGGTGCACATTTCCATGCCGACTCCGCCGGCACGGTGGGCTCACATGCCGGTGAGCCGCCGGACCGGCGCGCCATCCGCCATGCGCGTGAAGCCGGCTACGACATTGCCGGACTGCGTGCACGCCAGGTGAGTCCCGCCGACTTCGCGCGCTTCGATCTGGTGCTGGCCATGGACCGTCCGGTGTTG
Source organism: Moraxellaceae bacterium (assembly GCA_036795935.1). Classification (GTDB taxonomy): domain Bacteria; phylum Pseudomonadota; class Gammaproteobacteria; order Pseudomonadales; family Moraxellaceae; genus UBA2031. The sequence goes on from DAIRDY010000033.1 coordinate 11,689, forward strand.
CAGACACTGGAGCGCCTGCGCAGTTTCAGTCAGGGCGGCGCGGCCGAGCTCGCGCTGTTCCTCGACTTCCATCCCGAGCGTGCCGGCCAGGACGTGCCTGATCCGTATTACGGCAGCGACGAGGATTTTGCCCAAGTGTTGCGACTGGCCGAAGAGGGCAGCACCGCCCTGCTGCGCACGCTGCTGAAACGCAAGGGTGTGTTCGGCTGTGGCTGCTGAGCCCGTGTTCCGCCATGACGTGTCGCTGGCCGAGGCCAATACCTTCGGCCTGCCGGGACGCGCGCGCCTGCTGGCCGACGTCAGCACCGAGGCCGAAGCGGCCAGTGCACTGGCCGCGGCGCGCGCAGGACAGCTTCCGGTCACGATTCTTGGCGGCGGCAGCAACATCGTGCTGGCCGGCGATGTCGACGGGCTTGTGTTGCGGCCGCGCCTGCGCGGCATCCGGCTGCTGGAAGAAAAGGACGGCGCTTGCCTGGTCGAGGCCATGGCCGGTGAAAACTGGCACGACTTCGTGCGTCACTGCCTGGCCGCGGGCTGGTATGGCCTCGAAAACCTGTCGCTGATTCCGGGTACGGTTGGCGCCGCGCCTGTCCAGAACATCGGTGCCTACGGTGTCGAGCTCACCGATGTCATGCATTCCCTGACGGCCATGGACCGGGAGACCGGTGAGCTCCACGAATTGGCGCGGGCTGACTGCGGCTTTGCCTATCGCGACAGCATCTTCAAGGGCGTGCAGCGTGATCGTTACCTGATCACGCGCGTGCGTTTCGTGCTTACCCGGGCGCCGCGGCTTCAGCTCGGCTATGGCGACATCCGCAGCGAGCTGGCCGCCGCCGGCATTGCGGCGCCCACGCCGCTGGATGTCAGCAACGCCGTCATCGCCATTCGCCAGCGCAAGCTGCCGGATCCCGCCGTGATCGGCAATGCCGGCAGCTTTTTCAAGAATCCGCTGGTGCCGGCAGCGCAGTTTGCGGCGCTGCAGCAGCAGTTCCCGGCCATCGTGGGCTACCCGCAGGGCGAACTGGTGAAGCTGGCCGCCGGCTGGCTCATCGAACAGGCCGGCTGGAAGGGGCGCGATCTCGGCCGGGCCGGTTGCTACGAGCGCCAGGCGCTGGTGCTGGTCAATCGCGGTGGCGCGACGGGCGCCGAGGTGCTGGCGCTGGCGGCGGCCATTGTGCGTGATGTCGAGGCCCGTTTCGGCGTGCGGCTGGAGGCCGAGCCGGTGGTGCTGGGCCGGGCCTGATTCGCCGCTTTTTCCTGCGGGCCGTCAGCGCGGCCAGCCGAGGCTCCCTGTTGTCGGGCACACTCGCC